>JAHENO010000180.1 GCA_018609945.1 Haloarculaceae archaeon
CCTGGGCGACGCTGTCGACCGAAACCGAGCGAGCGCCCACAATATATAGGGATGCCGAATACAGTGTATTAGACATGAGTACGTCGATCCGGATATCGGACGAGACCAAACAGAAACTCGAAGCGATAAAACGGGACGACGAATCCTTCGACGACCTGCTCGACAGGTTGGCTCGGACGGAAAAAGACGTCGAGGCGATTGCGGGATTCGGCCCCGAGGGAATCGACAGGTCGATGCGAGACGCGCGAGAGAGCGCGAGAGACGAGTACGCCGAGCGGACCGGCGAGTGAAATGATTTGCCTCGATAACGACGTCCTTCGGAAGTACGCGCGTCCCGATCCGGACCCGAACGTAGTCAGGTATCTCTCGTCGCGTCGCTCGGAGAGTTGGATTCTCCCATCGGTTGTCGTATTCGAATATTTACAGAACTTTTCGGCCGCGAACCGTATCCACACGGAGCGCCAGCAACTCGAACAGCACTTCGACTCCGTCGCGTCCCTCGATGGCGACGTGGCAGAGGAGTCTGCCAACATTAGAGCGAGACTCGCGACGGCAGGGACTTCACTGGCTGTACCGGACCTGTTCGTCGCAGCCACAGCCCGGGCGAATGGTGCGACACTCGCAACAGCCAATCGAAGAGACTTCGACAAAACGCCGGTCCACGAATTGCTGGATGTCGATATCATCTCGACCGCTGACGAGGTGTAGGAGAGTCTCCATCATCCGGGCCGGCTGGGTCGGAGGTGCAACACGACCAGCTTCTCGAAGGAGTGCGACTCCGAGGCCACGACCATCGAGGTCAGTCCGTTCGCGCGCGCTTCCTCGCGGACGGCCTCGACGCCGGTCAGCGAGGACAGGAGGAGGAACGCCTCGCCGCCGGGGACGAGCACCCGGCGCAGGTCCGCGAGGAAGGGATCGATGACGGCCCGTCCGTCGTCGCCACCCGAGAGCGCCCGCTCCATCCAGTCGCCCCACTCGTCGTCGGGGTCGGTCGGGAGGTACGGCGGATTGAAGACGGCGACGTCGACGGCGCTGTCCCGGATCGGTCCGAGAAGGTCAGCGCGGACGACCGGCAGGTCCGCCTCCCGTGCCTGTCTGCAAGCGTGGGGATTGAGATCGGTCACAACCACGTCGACGCTCGCCTCCTCGGCGAGCCGTCGTGCCACGTACCCCGAGCCCGTGCCGACATCGAGGACCATATCGTCAGTTTCGAGGTATTCGAGCGCGGTTTCGGCGAGGAGTCGGGAGTCTTCGGCCGGCTGATAGACCCGGTCGATGTCGCGCCGGTCCGCGAGCGGTGGCCGGTCGCTCTCGCCAGTCATTGCTCGTGTTCGTCCCTGTCGGCCGGTTCGCCCTGTTCCCAGGCCACCGTCGCGAGCGACGCGAACTCGGCCGGGGAGAGGTCGCCCGCGCGCCGGCCCAGCAGCTCCCCGGGTGCCGCCGCGACCACGGCGTCGGGACTCGCGAGCTCCGAGATGTGTGCCGTGTTCCGGATGGCGTTGCGCATCGTCTTGCGCCGCTGGGTGAACACCGCCTTCAGAAACCGCAGGAAGAAGTCCTCGTCGGGCACCTCGTAGTCGGGCTCGCGTGGCCGGGTCCGGACGACGGCGCTGTCGACCCGGGGCGGCGGTGCGAAGGCCTCGGGAGGAACGTGTTCGACGATCTCCACGTCGGCGTAGTGGCCCGCCGCGACCGAGAGCCGGCCGTACTCGCCCGTTCCGGGCTCGGCGGCCATCCGCTCGGCAAACTCCCGCTGGAAGGTGAGCACGAGCGGGCGGCCACGGGGCAACAGCCGGAATGCGATCTCGCTGGAGACACCATACGGAAGGTTCGACACCGAGACGGAAAAGTCGGGCAGCGGGACTGCCAGTGCGTCGCCCTCGACGACGGTCAGCCGGCCGGCCGCACGCTCGGCGGCGAACTCCTCGCGGAGAAACGCGGCCAGGTCGGGGTCGCGCTCGACGGCGGTGACGCGGTCCGCGAGCGCGAGCAGGCGGTCGGTCAGCGCGCCGGTCCCGGCGCCGATTTCGAGCACGTGCTCGGGGTCGACCGCGTCGGTCGCGTATCCGGGCAACCGGTCCAGCACGCGGTCGTCGACGAGGAAGTGCTGGTCGTGGTCGGGGTCGCCCCCCACGCCGGCGCGGGCCAGCAACGCGTCGGGGTCGCGCCCGCCCGGTCGAGGGTCGCGCCCGCCCGGTCGAGGGTCGGCCCCGCCTGACCCGGATCCGGTCCCGCGCTGGTCGTCCATCACTCCCGTTCCCGACGGACGAACGTCCGGTACTTCAGGTCCTCCTCGCGGAGTTCCTCGAGGATGCGCTCGACGAGGACGTCCTCGGGGTTGTGGAGGCCGTCGACGCGGGCTTCGAGGTCGGCGAAACTCTCGAAGGGCTGGCGCTTTCGCTCGTCGAGGACGCCGTTGCGGATTTTCTTGCCGATCCCCGGCAGGAGGTCGAGCTGGTGGAGGCGCAACGTGATCGGCTGGGCGTCGTTGTAGAAGTCGACGAACCGCTGCTCCTCGGTCTCGACGAGGTCGGCGACGACGTACTCGAGTTCGGACTGTGCGCCGCTGGGGAGGTCGTCGTAGTCGATGTCGCGAACGTGGTCGATAGCGGCGTTGTCGGTCACGTCGATCCTGTCGCCGATCGATACCCCGCCGTCCCCGTCGACGACCAGTTCGGAGAGCGCAAAGGTCTCGGTGTCGAGGGCGTACGCGAGGGGCTCTTTCTCGTACTGGGGGCGGTCGTCGTCGGTGCGTCCGTGGGGCAGGAAATCGAGGACGACAGCCCCGTCAGCCGTCTCCCCCTCGCGCTCTGTATCAGTCATGTCACGAACATAGGTGGACCGCTCACTTAAACCTCGGCGGCGGTCAGACGTACCTGCTGACGACGTTGAGAATCTCGTCGAGTTCGTCGCCGGACAGCGAGTACCGCTCCTGGGCGTAGATGGCGCGGAGTTCGTCCCTGTCCCGGGGCCTGAGGTCGACGATCTTGTAGGCGGTGGGTTCGTCGACCTTCTCCAGCTCCAGTAGCTCGGCGACGAACTCCCTGGACTCCTCGGGGTCGAGCGCGGCGAATCGATTGACGTGTTCGAGCGCCCGCGCGAGTTCGTAGCGCATCTCGCGGTCCTCGTCGTCGGCGCGCTCGGCCTCGATGTCCGCCAGTATCTCCTTCGTCTCCGCGACAGTGAGGTGCTTCTCGTCGACGATCTCCTTGAATATGGTCATGGCGTCTCCTCTCCGGCTCGGTCCTTTTCGCCCGGCCCAGCGCCGCCGGGGCCCGATAGCGTGGTCATACCTCCACCTGGACGAGCGAGGCGAAAACACCTTCGGAATCAGTCCGGCTCGGGCGCGACCCACGCGAGGCCGATACCGGCCACCGCGAGAGCGGCTGCCAGCAGGAACGTACTGCGGTAGCCGGTGGCGTCGATGAACCACCCCGCGACGATGGGTGCGAGGAACGCCCCGCCGAGACCGACGCTGGTCTGGAAGGCCACGGCGGTGGCCGCGACCCGCCCGGAGACGAGTTCGCGGACGTAGGCGAAGGAGAGTCCGAGCGTCAGCTGGATGGCAAAGCCCGCTCCGAGCAGGGCGGCCACGAGCACCACCACCGACCGCGAGAGGGCGAAACTGGCCACGAACGGCGTGGCGACGACGAACGAGGCGAGCACGACCGGGCGGCGGCGACCGCCGACGAGGAAATCCGAGAGCGCACCGCCCGAAATCCGCGCGAGAACACCGACCGCGGGAAACAGCGCTGCCAGCAGCCCGCTCGCAGCCAGCGACAGGCCGACCTCCTCGACGAGGAAGGACGGCGCCCAGGTGTTGACCGCCAGGTACAGCGAGTAGGCCAGAAAGCCGAGACCGGCGACGAGCCAGACACCGCGGTTCCGGAAGACGGTTCCGAACTCAGCGAGCGAGGGCGGTCCGCCGCTCTGGACCCGGCCGAGGCCGCGGCTCGTCGGCCAGAACAGCGCGAGACCGAGCACCGCGAGGGCGTTGAACGCGACGAGCACGGCGGGCCACCCGAACTGCGCCGCGACGACAGGACCGGTGCTCTGGCCGAGAGCGAACCCGACGGGGCCGCTGGCAGTGAACACCCCGACCGCCGTCGCGCGACGGTCGGCGCGGACCGCCTCGCTCGCGATGTCGATGCCCGCGTTCCAGACCACGACGTAGGCGATCCCCCCGACGAACCGCGAGGCCAGCACCCCGGCGAACGAACCGCGGGCGGCGGCGATCCACCCCAGGACGCCGACAGCGAGCAACATACCGACGGCGAGCGCGATAGCGACCCGGGAGTCGGTCCGGTCGAGGACGGCCCCGACGGGGAGGCTCGTGAGGACTGCCGCGCCGAACATGATGCTCACGAGCAAACCGGCCGCGCTCGCGTCGATGCCGAGCGTCTCGCGCACCAGCGGCGTCACGCTCGCGGGTGCGATCTCGTAGGCCGCAAGCGACGCCGAGATGAGGCTCGCACCGGCGACGAGCGTCCACCGGGTCCGTGTCCGCCCGACCGCCCGACGGGAAGAGTCGTCGACGACGTCGGTCACTGCCGGGTGCTCGCCCCGGCGCGTCATGAACCTGTCCGTTTCCTGTGGTTTCTGTCACAGAGAGATACTCTCAGTTCCTCGTGTCAATCTCGCCGACAGGCCCGCCACGTCCACCGGCGTCGATACCCGGCCTCCGGCTCCGGCACCCCGGAGACCGCCCCTGGAGACGCGGTCGAAAGGAGTCTGCCGAGTCCAAACCTTTGGGTGCAGGATACATACGGACGCGGCTCCAACTCCATCTGTGTCACAGTCAATCGAACTCCTGGACTGGGAGCTGTTCCGGTCGTTCCCGCTGTACCTCAAGTTCATCGTGGGGCTGATGGTACTCTACGCGGCAGCGATGACAGTGCTGACGGCACTCGTTGCGCTCCGGGGCAGCTCGCAGGCGGCGGTGACCCTCTCCGTCGCGGCGTTCGTCTGGGCGTTCGCCCTCGTGGCGGTCCCCACGTTCCTGGGACCGCGGTACGCCCCGTCGGCCGGCGAGTAGCCGTTTCGGTGCCGTATATATACCTCCAGCCCATAATCGATACATGAGCGAGACCGAAGAACTTCCCGAGAACGACGAAGAGTGGCGGGAGATACTCACGGACGAGGAGTACCGCATCCTGCGAGAGGCCGGCACCGAACCACGGTTCAGCGGCGACCTGCTGGACGTGAAAGACGACGGCGTCTTCAGGTGTGCCGGCTGCGGGGCCGAACTCTTCCACTCCGAAGAGAAGTTCGACTCCGGGAGCGGCTGGCCGAGCTTCTACGACGTCTACCAAGAGGGAAACATCGAGACCCGAGTGGACACGAGCCACGGGATGCGCCGCACCGAGGCCGTGTGTGGGACCTGCGGGGGTCACCTCGGGCACGTCTTCGACGACGGCCCTGAACCGACCGGGAAGCGCTACTGCATCAACTCCGCCGCCCTCGAGTTCGACCCGGCGGAGTGAGAGCGCGTCAGACGCCGTCGCCACCGACGGAATCGCCGAGTGCGTCGACGACCTTCCCTGGGCGCGGCTGGTACTCGCGGGGGTCGTGGCGTTTCTCCGGGCTGAACAGTCGACCAGCCACCCTGACACGCGGTCCGCTGACCACAGCCTGGAGACCGGACTTATACCGCTCCGCCGAGTGGTGCCGGCATGGCACACCCGGATCGTGACCTCTTCCTACCGGTGGCTGCCCAGCCTGCCGTCGGGGACGTCGTCTCGCTGGCCGAGCGGGCCGACCGGGCCGGCTACGACCGCGTCTGGCTGCCCGAGACCTGGGGCCGGGACGCCGTGACCGTCCTGACGTCGGTCGCCCACGCGACCGACCGGGTCGGCATCGGCACCTCGATCACCAACGTCTACTCGCGCTCGCCGGCGCTGATCGGGCAGACTGCGGCGACGCTCCAGGAGGTCTCCGGCGGGCGCTTCCGGCTGGGCCTCGGCCCGAGTGGCCCCATCCTCGTCGAGGGCTGGCACGGCGTCGAGTACGGGAATCCACTCCGGCGGACCCGGGAGGCGATCGAGATAATCCGGCAGGTGCTCGCGGGCGAGACCGTCGAGTACGACGGCGAGTACTTCCAGCTCGCGGGCTTTCGCCTGCGCCAGGACCCGCCGGACCCGCCGCCGATAGACGCGGCGGGCATCGGTCCCACGGCGGTCGAACTCGCGGGGCGATTCGGGGACGGCTGGCACGCCTTCGCATTGACCCGGGAGGGACTGGCCGACCGGCTCGACGACTTCCGGCGGGGGACCGAACTGGGCGACCGGGACCGCGACGACCGGCGCGTGACGGTCATGCTGACCTGCTGTGCGCTCGACGACCGCGAACGGGCACGCTACCTCGCCCGGGAGCTGATCGCCTTCTACCTCGGCGCGATGGGGACCTTCTACCGGGACGCGCTCGCCCGACAGGGCCACGAGGAGACGGCCACCGAAGTGGCGACCCGCTGGGCGAACGGCGAGCGCGAGGCCGCCATCGACGCCATCGGAGAGGATCTGCTGGACGCGCTCGCGGTTGCGGGCCATCCCGAGGAGTGCCGCGAGCGGCTGGCGGGCTTCGCAGCTATCGACGGCGTCGACGCGGTGTCGGTGGGATTCCCGCGGGTCGCCGAACACGCGGAGATGGGCCAGACTATCGAGGCGCTCGCGCCCCAGTGAGAGACCCAGCTACTCCGCGGAGGCGTCGACGACCTCGTAGGTTATGGAGCCGTCCTGGAGCTTGTCGGTGTGGGCCGACAGGGAGTCCGCGACCACCAGGAGGAGGACGTCGATCCCCTTGGTTGCGGCCTCGCGAACGCCCTCGGCGGTCCCGAACCGGAGGTCGGGGTCGAGGTTGGCTTCCCCGGCGACCGCCGCGGCCTCGGTGCCGCTGACGGCGATCAGGTCGTGGTCGGCCGCCAGCCGGGCGACCGTGCCGGCGTCGACGGTCGCGCTGCCGCCGTTGCGGACCGTCGGGACCGGGACGACCGTCACCGTCCCGAGGTCGTAGTCGACGACGCCCTCGAAGTCCGTGACGCCGACCTCGCGGTCGGCCTCGGCGTCCGTGACTGCGACGGCGGTCGCCGACCCGGCGTCCCCGGGCGTCGCCCGGAGATACCCGTCGCGCATCGTCAGCGAGACGCGGTCGCCCTCGCTCATCGGCGCCGTCGCGAGCGCGCTCTCGACCTCGACCTGTCCGATGACGTCCTCGGAGACGTGGTCGACGAACGACCGCAGTGCGTCAGTCTGTGACATCAGCCAGTCGACGCCCTCCTTCGTGACCTCGTAGCGGCCCCGGCCGTGTTTCTCGACGTGGCCCTGCTTGACCAGTTCCTGGAGGTAGTTGCTCACCGCCTGGGAGGTGATGCCCACCTCGTCGGCAATCTCCTGCTGGCTGACTGCGGGCTGACGCTCCGCGATCCCGACCAGGATCTGATACCGGGTCGCGTCGCGCTTGCTCCGGAGCACCCCGGATTCGGTGCCCGTCTGCGCGTTCTCCGCCATTACCGGTCCTGTGGACCGATAACTCAAGTATCTTTGCCCCGAATCCGCTGGAACACCCGAAAACGACCGATTGCGAAAACTTTGGTAAAGTGAATTTGCAAAGATGAAACCAGAGTAGCGATAGCGAACAGTCGGAGTTTGGTATCACCAGAGTGCAATCACGACCGGACCGGGATACAACTCTCTCTGAAACTGCCGAATAAACGTTAAAAACGCCCTCTGACGTCGAAACCGTATTTCTATACCCCTGTGAGAATCGTATCGGAACTGGCGGCGGCCCGTCACCACTCGACGGTAATTCAACCAAAATTGTTTTAAGATATAGTATACTTGTATTGGACATGGCACAGACGCGACTGCCACACGACGCGAAGGCGGGGCCGACGAAGCCGGAGGTGCGGGCGGTGACGCTGGCGAAACTCGACCTCGCTCCGGACGACCACTTCGCGGAGGTCGGCTCCTGTACCGGCGCAGTGACCATCGAGGCCGCGCGGCGGGCCGGCCGGGTGACCGCACTCGAACGCAAGCCCGGTCGAGCCGAGACGACGGTGAAGAACCTCGCGGCGAACGGGCTCGAACTCCGGGCCGGGGGAGCCGCCGCGACCGACGGCGGCGTCCGCGAACCGTCGACCGCGACAGGGCAGCAGGCCGACGTCGAAGTCCGGGTCGCGGAGGCCCCCGAGGGGCTGCCCGGGGACGCCGACGCGCTCTTTCTCGGGGGGAGCCGCAACTACGAGGCGGTCCTCGACCGTGCCGTCGAGACTGGCGTCGACCGGGTCGTGATGAACGTCTCCCGGCTGGAGGTCGCGGGCGCGGCGGCCGCGGCCTTCCGCGACCGGGACCTGCTGGACGAGGTCGTGCAGTTCCAGGTGAGTCATGGCTACGAACTCGCGGGCGCGACCAGTTTCGATTCGGAGAACCCCGTCTACATGCTCGTCGGCGGCACGGACAGCGAGGACGCGACGCCGGACATCGCGACCGACGGGGGTCGGCGATGACGCTGTACGGCGTCGGACTCGGCCCCGGCGAGGCCGACCTCGTGACCGTCCGGGGAAAGCGGATTCTCGAATCGGCTGACGTGGTGTACTCGCCGGGGCGACTCTCCCGGTCGGTCGCGACTGAGTACGTCCCCGCGGAGCGGATCGGCGACCTGGATTTCCCGATGACCCGCGACGAGGAGAAACTCCGCCGGGCCTGGAAGGAGGCCGCCAGCGAGGTAGCCCCGCAGGCCCGCGCCGGCGAGGTTGCCTTCGTCACCCTCGGAGACCCGAACGTCTACTCGACGTTCGGTCACCTCCGGCGGACGATGGACGCGTTCCACGAGGACGTCGACGTCGAGATCGTCCCCGGCGTGAGTGCGGTCACCGCCTTCACGACCGCGCTCGGTGTCGAAGTCGCTTCGGGGTCCAGCCTGGCGCTACGGGAGGCCGCCGGGGGCCA
>JAHENO010000181.1 GCA_018609945.1 Haloarculaceae archaeon
CACGGGCACCCTCAGTGACCGACGACCCGTGGTAGACGAGCGCGGCGTCGAACTCGTAGTCGAGGAGTCGGTCGAGGTTCAGTTCGGCGGCTTTGAGATCTGCGGCGTAGACGGCGGCGTGGGGGAGCACGTACCCCTCGGGGAATCCACGGAGGTCGGCACCCGCGAGTGCGTCGCCGGCGATCAGGACGCCCCGCTGCTGGTCGACGAATGCGTGGTGGTCGGGGGAGTGGCCGGGCACGTGGACCGCCTCGAAGCCGCCGATCCGATCGCCGTCCCGGTATCGGTTGTCGATTCCGCGGTCGGATTCGAGGTCGGACTGCTCGGGCACGAACGTCTCGGTCCCGTAGCGCTCGACAACGGCGTCCAGCCCGCCGACGTGGTCGGGGTCCGCGTGTGTGATGACGAGCCGCTCCGGGCGGAGGCCGGTCGCCTCGATGCCCTCGAACAGCGCGTCGGTCGTGTCGGCGAACCCGGCGTCGAACAGCGTGGGGTTCTCGTCGTCGACGAGGAACGCGCGGTATCGCCGACTCGCCGGGCCGGTGCGAACAGTGATGTCGTAGATGTCGGGGACGATCTCGCGTGGCACGGGTGTGCTTGCACCCGTCTGTCCTTATATAGCACGGCCCGTGCGGTGCAAGCGGGACGACCACGACCGGTGACGCCGTGGGTTAGCTGACTCCGATCCGGAGGCCGATCACGGAAGCGTGCCCGACGCGATCAGGAAGATCAGTAGCGAGACGGAGAAGACGGCGAACACGAAGGCCCCGGCGAGCGCGGTGGCCATGGGGAGCATCGCGTTGGCGTGGCTGGCCAGGGTCTCTGTCCGGTCGTTGCCGAAGACGGTCACCTCGGCTTTCTCGCTTGCCATCCCGGCCTCGACGGGTTCGAGGTCCTCGACAGCGGTGTCGATCAGCGACCGGACGAGCGTCACGAAGGCGTCGTCCGGGATGCCCTCGCCGACCTGGTTTTCGGCCTCGACCGTGTTGACGACGTGGGTGTCGCTGGTCATCACCTCCACGAGGTCGACAGTGTCGACGGCTGCCAGGACGCGCTCGCGGAGGCCGGGCTCCATGTTGTTACCGTCGACGAGCACGTAGGCGGTCCGGTGGTCGCCGGCCTCGATGACTGCGACCCGGATACCCAGCGGACCGACGCCGTCCTCGGGGTCCCAGGGCGTCTCGTCCCAGGCCGTCCCCAGCCTGATGGGGTGCTGGTCGAGCGACCGGAGGCGCTTGCCCAGCCGTTCGGCCCCGTCGATCATGTCGAAGGATCGCTCGCTGCCGGGCACGACGTGGCCGAGGTCCTCGCCGGTGAGGCCGTCGTTGCAGTTGTGGGCGTCGACGAGCAGGATGTCATCGAGGCCCGGGGCACTGGCTTTGGCCATCGCCGAAAGCCCGACGGCGTACTCGACGTCGTCCGCGGGGGACGGGGAGAACGTCGAGACGGCGAGCGCGTCGCCGCCGAAGGCCTGCCCGGTCAGCGTGGCCTGGCCCTCGGTCAGGCGGACGCCGCGGGTGGCGGTGTCGCCGTACTCGATGCGCTGGTAGGCGCGCTCGGCGCTCTCACAGACCGTCTCGACTTCGCGTTCGGTGACGAGGTTGAAGTCGTGCCCGGCGGTGGCGTGTGGCGGGAAACAGAGCCCGTCGGTCGCGCGCGCCATCTTCACGGGAAGGTTCCCGCCGCCGATGTCGCCCATCGGTCCCGGGTGGATCATCGGCAGGACGAACCGCGCCTTCTCGTCGCCGTCCGTCCGGCGAAAGGAGAGGACGGTGACCGGCACGAGGGCGACCTCGCCGATCTCCTCGAAGAACTCCTCGAGTTCGCTGGTCCCCTCGGCGAGGTAGCCGATCAGCCCGTGGACGAAATCGAGCACCGACACCCCGAGGCTCGACCGCCAGGGGCGGTCGATGACGCCGAGAAAGGCCCACACCGCCGACGCGTGGACGAGACAGATGACGGTCAGCAACAGAAAATCGAAGGGATAGACCGCATACTGCAACTGGAGGGGCGCTTCCTGGGGGCGGGCCAGAAACGTCTGCAACAGCGGCCCGCCGACCTGCAGCGAGTACAGCGTGCCGCTGTAGACGAACAGCATCACCGCGGCGACGACCGTCTGGATGCTCGCGGGCACGGCCGCGCGGAGCAACGGCCCCCGCGAGACGGCCATCAGGACCAGCAGGCGCAACGCGAAGATGGCAGCCAGCGCGACCAGCAACGCGTCGAGGACGAACTGCTGGCCCAGTTGCAGCAGGAACGACAGAAGTGCGGCGGCCGTGAGAACCACGATGACGAGCAGTTCCGAGACGAGCGCGAGCAGCGACGAGCGGTCGGGCGTCATCTGCCCGCCGAGACGCCGGTCCACCGTGGCGGTGAAGAAACTCGCCGCGACCGTCGGGAGGCCGATAAAGAACACCCCCCGCCAGGCGTCGTCGAGGAGGTACGCCGAATCGAAGGCGGCGACGCCGGTGACTGCGGCCAGCGCCAGCGCCAGCGCCACGCTCGCGTACCACCGCGGCGTCCCGACGATGTACCGGGACATCGCGGCGAGATTCCCCTGCGTCGCTGTCATTGTATGTGAGTGGGTTCGCTTTCCGGGATAAAATTTCTTGTCGCGTTACTCACAGAGATCGAGGAAGTTCTCGAAGACTGCCTCGCCCTCCTCTGTGTGTGCGACCTCGGGGTGCCACTGGACGCCATAGAGGTCGCGGTCGTCGTCGCTCATCGCCTCGACGGCACAGACGTCGCTCCGGCCGGTCCGCTCGAATCCGTCGGGGACGCGCTTGACCTCGTCGGCGTGGCTGGCCCAGACGCGCGTTTCCGGGGCGAGCGACCCGATCAGCGGGTCGTCGTCGTCGGTGATTTCGACGGTGACGTCGGCGTAGCCGCCGTACTCGCCGGGCCCGACCGTTCCCCCGAGTTCGTCCGCGATGACCTGCATTCCAAGACAGATGCCCAGCACCGGCACGTCCAGATCGAGGTAGTCGGGGCAGTTGCCGATCCGGTCGATGTCCGGCCCACCGGAGAGGACGAGGCCGTCGGCGTCGATCTCGTCGGGCGGCGTCTCGTTGTCCACGATGTCGACGTCGACGCCCATGTCCCGGAGCGCCCGCTGCTCCAGGTGGGTGAACTGCCCGTGGTTGTCGATGACGTCGATCCGCGTCATTACCTGCGGTACGCGAAGGGCGCGTATATATCCACGGAAACGACCGAAAGCGGGTGAGTGCGCGGCGTCCGGCGCGATCACGTCACGGAAATCCGAAAGACACAGTACGGACTGGTGCGTCGCCCCGCGGGAATGCACGACGACCACCGACGGGTAATCGCCCTCCTCACGCTCGCTCTCGTCTTTTTTGGATTGGTGGTCCACTACGGCGGTGCCGCACCCCGACACGAAGTGACCCAGGAATCCATCGTGAAACTCCAGTCCCCCCGACGCCCACGTCGGTGAGACAGTCCACGTCTGGGCGGAGGTCACACGGAACGACGACGACGCCCTCGTCGTGCTGGTCGGCGACGACACCGATCTGACCGTGGTCGGTGCCGAGACGACGGCCGAACCCGGCGACGTAATCCAGATTTACGGGACGATCCAGCCGGACGGAACCGTCGCTGCCGAGCGCGTGGTCGTCTCCGAGCGGACGAGTTTGGTGCGGCTGTACGCCGTTTCAATCGGGGCACTCGCGCTGACAGTTGTGGTGTTCTTTCGCTCGTGGACGGTCGACCGTCGGCGTCTCACGTTCGTCCCGCGCGAGGGTGATGAGGATGCCTGACCTGTTGACCCACGTCCTCGGGGCGTACGTCCTGCTCACACCGGTGACGTGGCACGTCGAGTGGGTCGATCGGCGCCACGTCGTAGTCCTGATGATCGGGACGATTGTGCCGGACCTCTCGAAACTACAGCTCCTCGTCGGCAGTTCGGCAGTCTCCGACGCGATCGGCCGGCCCTGGCTGTGGACCGGTCTCCATCGGCTCGGCCCCGCGGGCACACTGGCAGCCGTCGGCGCCCTGGGATTCGAGCGGGGGCGCCGGCTGTCGGGGTTCGGCTGGCTGTTGGCTGGCATACTCCTGCATCTCGTGTTCGACCTGGCGGTCATCCGTGCGAGTGGGCTCGCTCCGCCGTATCTCTACCCGCTCTCCTGGTGGCACCCACCCGCTGCCGATCTGCTGTTGAGTTCCGACGTCTGGCCGTGGATGATGTCGTCGGTTCTGGCCGGAGTTGTCTGGATGTTCGATCGACGTCTTGTCGACTAGGCGCACGGGTAGGGCTTCACTCGAGCAATGCTGCCAACCCGTCACGAAGGTCCCACGCTGGCTCGAAGCCCAACGCTTCGCGGGCTCGCGAAATATCGGCGCAGCTCCGATCGATGTCTCCCTCGCGGGCCTCGGTGTGTTCGATCGGCACCGGGCCGTCAGTCACCTCCCGGACGCGTTCGGCCAATTGCCGGATCGAGATGCTGGTACCGGTGCCGACGTTGTAGGCCTGCCCGGTGGCGTCAGTCGTTGCGGCCAGACAGTTCGCCCGCACGACGTCGGCGACGTGGACGAAATCCCGGGTCTGGGAGCCGTCGCCGTGGACGGTCAGCGGGCCGCCCTTTGCGGCCTGGTCGCGGAAGACGCTGATGACGCCCGCGTATTCGCCGCTCTGGCGCGGTCCATACACGTTGAAATAGCGTAGTGCAACGGTCTCCAGGCCGTAGAGGTCGTGGTACAGTCGGGCGTACTCGTCGACGGTGAGCTTCGTGAGGCCGTAGGGCGACAGCGGCTTCGTGCGGTGGGCTTCCGTGATCGGCACCGACTCGGGATCGCCGTAGACGGCGGCACTCGAGGCGACGACGACCCGTGCGTCCTCGGCGCGGGCTGCCTCCAGGACCGTCAGCGTCCCGTCGACGTTGATCGCGTGGCTCTCCTCGGGCGCCTCGATGGAGCGGTCGACGCTCACGAGGGCCGCCTGGTGGAAGACGATGTCGACGCCTTCCATCGCCGCACGGACTGCGGTCTCGTCGCGAACGTCGCCGACCTGGAGCGTCGCCGCCTCGTGGACGTACTCGCGGTGGCCACTCGAGAGATCGTCGAGGACACGGACCTCGTTGTCCGCGGCCAGCGTCGCGACTATGTGAGAGCCGATGAATCCCGCACCGCCAGTGACGAGGATCGTCGCACCCGTGAGTGAGTCGACATTCGCGCAGTTTCCCGTGCGTTGGCTCACGAGGACATCACCAGCGGCTCGTACCACTCGCGGTTCTCGCGATACCACTCGATGAAGGCTTCGACACCCTCCCGGATCGTGTAGGTCGGTTCGTATCCGAGGACCTCGCGTGCCTTGCTCGTATCGGCGTGGGTGTGTTCGGCGTCGGCGGCGTGGCGCTCGTCGAATTCGATCTCGAGACCTGGCGCGAGCTGGTCGCGGACCTCCCGGGCGAGGATCAGAATCTCGATGGTGTCGGTGCTGCCGATGTTGAGTGCCTCGCCGTCGGCGGCGGCCTCGGAGAGCAGTTGGGCGTTCGCTCGAACGACGTCGTCAATGTAGGTGAAATCCCGGGTCTGGGTACCGTCACCGTAGACGACCGGCGGCTCGCCGTTGAGACACCGCGAGACGAAGTTCGTCATGGCCATGTTCGGGCGCATCCGCGGGCCGTAGACCGTGAAGTACCGGAGAACGACCACCGACATGTCGTACACCTCGCCGTAGGCACAGGCGTAGCGCTCGGCGGCGAGTTTCGAGGCGCCGTAGGGACTGACCGGCGTCGTCGGGTGTGACTCGTCGTAGGGCAGGTACTGGGGCTTGCCGTACACCGACGAGGAGGAGGCGACGACGACCCGGTCGATGCCGTGATCGCGCGCCGCGTCCAGGACGTTCAGCGTGCCGTCGACGTTCACCGCGTCGTACTTCCGGGGGTTCTCGACGCTCGGGCGGACGCCGGCCTGGGCGGCCTGGTGGTAGACGAACTCGGCCTCGGCGACAACGGTCTCGACCGTCTCGGCGTCACGGACGTCGCCCTCGACGAGGCGGTAGGTGCCATCGCCTGCGTCGGCACGGTCCTGGCATACCTCGGCGGTGCGGTCCTTGATGCGGGTGTCGTAGAACGGCTCGAAGTTGTCCAGCACGACCACGTCGTGGCCGTCGGCGACGAATTGCTCGGCGAGGTGGCCGCCGATGAACCCCGCGCCACCAGTAACGAGAATCTGCATACGTGGGTCACGTCCGAGCAGGCAAAAAAGACGACGGATCCGATCATCCGCCTGCGCCACGTACAGATTGGCCGACTGATACTGCCGGCTATAACTTCGTGAAGATATTCGAGCCCACGGGTGGTCGAAATTTCTCACGGGGTTATAGCCGGCAGTATGATTCACGATCAAGAAGCATGCGCACGTAGCCCACTGTTCGCGAGATAACGCTGTACCGAATGCCCATGGCGACCAGGCCGTCTCTGCCGGTTGGGACAGATGAGACTCAGAGGGATCCAGCACTCCAAGCGTTTTTATAACTGCCTCGATGATTACAGGTCAATGAAAGCAGTTCTGCTCGCTGCGGGTGAGGGGACGCGGCTCCGACCGCTCACCGAGGACAAACCGAAGGGGATGGTCGAAGTCGCCGGGAAGCCAATCCTGACCCACTGTTTCGAACAGCTCGCAGAACTCGGCGCGGACGAACTCCTCGTCGTCGTCGGGTACATGAAAGAGACGATCATCGAGCACTACGGGGACGACTTCGAAGACATCCCCATCACGTACGCCCATCAGCGCGAACAGAACGGTCTCGCCCACGCACTGCTGACCGTCGAGGAGTATATCGACGAGCCGTTCATGCTCATGTTGGGGGACAATATCTTCCGGGCCAACCTCCAGGACGTCCTCAACCGCCAGCAGGAAGACCGCGCGGACGCGGCCTTCCTCGTCGAGGAAGTGCCCTGGGAGGAAGCCTCCCGCTACGGCGTCTGTGACACCAACAAGTACGGGGAAATCGTCGAGGTCGTCGAGAAACCCGACGACCCGCCATCGAACCTCGTGATGACCGGCTTCTACACGTTCACACCGGCAATCTTCCACGCCTGCCATCTGGTTCAGCCCTCGAACCGCGGCGAGTACGAGATCAGCGACGCGGTGGATCTGTTGCTCCAGTCCGGGCGGACGATCGACGCGATCCGCATGGACGGGTGGCGTATCGACGTCGGGTACCCCGAAGACCGCGACAGGGCCGAACAGCTCCTGGAGGGCGACGATGGCGATGGGGCGGCACCCGACGCCGACGACGCGAGCGCTGAACTCTCCTGACTACACCTCTCTTCGCGTCGCAACCGCAACCCGGTGTCGCGGTGTGTTGATAATGACTGCTGTAGTTCATTACCGGATCGACCCCCGAGGTATTCGGCCGATGCTGCCTGTCGAATTGTCGGGAGGACCCGGAGCAACCGACAAACTGATTCAGTCGAGTCCCCTCTGATACAACATAATGATGCTCCCGACCCATGCCCTCGGGGGAATGGCTCTTGGGTTGTCAGTGGCTTTCGTTATGCCGGAGTTCGCTGGGGTTGCCCTCGTTGCAGGGTTTCTGGGCGGGATTCTTCCGGACCTGGATATGTATATCGGACACCGGAAGTCGCTCCACTACCCGGTGTATTACTCCGGTCTCGCACTCCTGACGCTGACTATCGCAGGGCTGCTCCCGTCGGTGCCGACTGTCTTTACCGCGTTTTTCCTCGTCGGGGCGGCAGTCCACAGCGTCACTGATATCCTCGGGAGTGGACTGGAGTTGCGCCCCTGGGAAGCGACCTCCGACCGCGCCGTGTACGACCACTACCGGGATCGGTGGATCGCACCCCGGCGCTGGATTCACTACGACGGCTCACCCGGTGATCTCTTGGTGTCACTCACGCTCGCGGTGCCGCTGCTGATAGCGCTCGATGGGTCGGTACGTCAGGTCGTGATCCTGACGCTGGCCGTGGCGATCGTGTATGCGGCTGTTCGGCGTCTGTTGCCGACACTCGCCGCTGTACTCGTCGACGATGTCCTCGCGCCACGTCTCCCCGACCAGCTGCTGACGTATATTCCCGCTCGCTACCGCGACGTGGACTGATACGGATTGCTGTCGCTATTTTCCGGGTCGACCGCACGCTGTACTGCGGTCGATCCGGTAATGAACTACAGCAATCCGTATGAGCGGCCGTTCGAAGGCGTGTTACACCCATCTTGAGTCACCTATGGAAAACGCTGCTATCTACACAAACCACCGTTTTCGACAAAATAGTTACGCCGTCCCGGTATCTACTTCTCTCTCAACCAGCAGGCGGTGGATATCTTC
>JAHENO010000182.1 GCA_018609945.1 Haloarculaceae archaeon
CCCGCCACGAGACCGACAGTCAGAACGATGGCGAGCGATGCTGACACGAAGTGTGACTGGGACATCCGGTCGTGCGCGTCCGTTCGACGTGCTGACTCGTATGTGTTTTGGAGCGGACGTCTGTTCCTCCGAACGACACATGTAGCCGGCACACGCAGCGTACGCCATGACCGACATCCAGGAGAAGACCGACCGGTACGAGGAGATGCTCGCGGCGGCGCTCGACGCCGCCACGGTCGCCCCGCCGGATGGAACCCCGATGGCCGCGGCGGCCGCGGACTGCACCGAGATGGCCCGTTCGTACCTCGAAGACGGCCGTCACTTCCGGGCCGAGGACGACCCCGTGAACGCGCTTGCGGCGTTCGCATACGGCCACGGGTGGCTCGACGCTGGCGCACGCGTCGGCCTGTTCGACGTTCCCGAGGAGGGACATCTGTTCACGGTCTGAGGTCTCGGTCACCCGCCCGCTCCTCGAATTATGTCCCCGGGTAGCGTATCGCTGATAGGTAGCCACTACAATTATACGTATTTGATACTTTTATCCTAATGCGAGATTGTATCACTCGTCGGAATGGGAATAATACGCTTTGTGGCTGTTCTGCGGTCAATTGCGTCGAGAAGCTGGACTGCGAGTTGCACACGCATCGCCGAACGCGCCGAACGTGGACGTCTTCGTGAATGACGACGAGGTACTGTCAGATGTGCCGTTCAGGGCCGTCAGCGACTATCTCGAACTGGAGGCTGGTGAATACGACATTCGTGTCGAAAGTGCAGATAACACGCTGACCGTTTTCGATAAAACTGTCGAACTTGAAGCCGAGGACTACACGGCAGTCGCGCTGGGAGAGGTAGAGAACGACGATACTGAATTCACCGTCTCCATCTTCGAGGACACGAACGGTGCGAACATCGGTGACGACGAGTCACGCGTCCGGGCAATTCACGCCTCGCCGGATGCGCCAGCGGTGGACGTAACGGTCAATGACGATGCCCTTGCCCTGTTCAGCGGTTTCGAGTTCGGCGAGTCCAGCGGATACGCGGTTGTCGGTGCAGGGGATTATGACGTCGAACTCCGCGCTGCCGCGAGCGGAGACGAGGTTGCATCCGCAGATGTCACGCTGGAAGGCGGCGCGACCTACACCATCTTCGCTGAGGGCTATCTAACCGCTGATGATGAGCCAGCCGACGAACCGCTCGAACTCGTCCCGATTCAGGACAAAAGCGCCCCGCCCCGGGGCGACGGGGACGATCCGGGTCGGGGGCGCGGCGACGACTGACGACCACTGAGAGCGACGATGGGCGCGGGGAGATGTCTGACCGCCTCCGGGGGATCGGCGTCCGGTCCACTCGGTACGTGCCGGTGAACTTACATGGGGGGCCCGTGTTGGATTCGGGTGATGGAGGCGGTCCTCTGGTACGTGCTGACGGGGACACGCGGGGGGAAAAACCGCGTGCGCATCCTCAGGGCGCTGGACGAGCGCCCCCGGAATGCCAACCAGCTCGCGGAGGACCTCGACCTCGATTACAAGACGATCCGGCACCACCTCGACGTGTTGGCGGACAACGACATCGTCACCGACAGCGGCGACGACTACGGCGCGGTCTACCGGCCGACCGGCCGCGTGCGACACCACTGGGAGACCGTCGAGGACATCATCCAGGAGGTCGACTGATTATGGTACAATTTGGGAAAGAGTATATTCGACAGAGAACCCTACGGTGGTACAGATGGGAGTCTGGCTGAACGCCGCGAGCGCCGCGACGGTGCTCAACATCGTGCTGTTGCTCGTCCTCGGGAGCGTCTGGGTCCGTAACTACCTGGAGTTTCGCTCCAAGCACACGCTGGGTCTCTCGGTGTTCGCTGCCCTCCTGCTCGCGGAGAACCTCCTCACCTTCAACTACTACGTCATCAACCGCCAGGTCGCCGACTACCTCTCCCAGGCCGACCCCATCGCCGGCAAAGCCATGATGTTCGTCCAGGTCCTCGAACTCGCCGCCATCGTCTTCCTCCTCTGGACCACCTGGGACTGACCCCGCATTCCTCGACGGCCGTGCGGTCGCCACCCGCTTGCTGTCGGCCACTCCGACCGGGAAAACAGCCGATAGCGGCTACGATACGCGTCCACTGGCCAACGTGGAGCTGAATGGTAATAAACCAACAGCCGATATACAGAATCCGAGAACGGAATCGCCCGGTCGGGAGTGTCGGCCGCGCTCCCGCTACTCCTCGAACAGGGACGCGAGCACCTTCTTCTCGGCGGCCCGGAGGTGCTGGTGGTACGTCGAGGGGGAGATGTCCATCGACTCGGCGAGGTCCTCGCCCGAAATGGAGCGGGGCCAGTCGAAGAAGCCCCCGAGGTAGGCCTTCTGGAGGGCCAGTTGCTGGCGGGCGGTCAGCCGCCCCTCGATGTCGGCGACCAGTTCCTGCTTAGTCTGCTCGGTCCGCTCGCGTTCGCGGCGGGCCAGCAGGTCCGTCGAGGGGTACCGCTCGGAGAGCTGCTCGAGGATCGACCGCGGGTCGGCGCTCGTGGGGAGTTCGAGCGTGATGCGGACCTGGCCCCCCTCGGCGACGATGCCGGTCGTCTCGGCACCGCGCTCGGCGAGTTCGGAGACGACCGGGGGGTCGCTGACGGCAAACTCGACGACACCCTGCTCGTCGCCCTTGCTGACGAGCGTCACGTCTTCGACACCCCCGTGTTCGCGGGCCGCCGCGACGACCGCCTCGGGGTCGGCTCCCTCGACGACGAACAGCATCACGACCGACCCGTCGCTCTCGTACAGCGACCCCTCGTAGGTGAGCGTACACTCGAAGGCCGCCGAGAGGTCGTCGAAGAAGAGTCCCTCGTCGGTGAGGCCGATCTCGACCTCGACGACGCTGTCGGTCGTGAGGATGCGCCGGCCCTCGATGGCGTTGATCGCGACCGACGCCGCCCGCGCGAGGACGTTCAACACGGCGAGTTCCCGCTCGTCGAAGGCGTCCGGTTCGGTCGAGGCGACGGTCAGCACGCCGTAACTGGTGTCGCCGTGGACCAGCGGGAACGCCGCGATGGCGCCCGGTTCGTCCAGCAGCGTCGTCCGGTGGACGTCGGCGACCGGCGCCTCGGCAGTGTTCTGGACCACCTGCGGCTCGCCGGTCTCGGCGGCCCGCACCACGGGGTCGTCGGTGCCCAGGGCGAGTTCGGTCTCGTCGGGGAAGACCTCGCAGGCCGCCGCCGTCGGCGAGAGCGTCTCGGTGCGCAGGTCGACCTGCGAGACCCAGGCACAGACGTACGGCTCGACGCTGTGGAGGCGCTCACAGACCGTCCGTTCGACCTCCTCGCGGGTGTCGGCCTGGAGCACCGACTCCATCACGTCCTCGACGAGGCCGTCGATGCGCGACATCAGGTGCTCGAGTTCGCGGCGCTGCCGGCGGGCGCGCAACTCCGCGAGCTTGCGCTGTGTGATGTCGATGTGGGCGACGACGACGCTGCCCTCGTCGTGTTCGGGAAGCGGCGCCGCGCGCATCAGGAACCACCGCTTCTCTTCGGGCGAGTGGCAGGGATACTCCAGCGTGAAGATGTCGCGCTCGCCCTCGACGACCGACTTGAGTCCCTCCATGGCCTGGGCGGCGTACTCGTCGGCGTCGGTGTCCGTCTGCTCGAAGTAGTTGACGCCGACCAGTTCGTCACGCTCCTCGGGACCGACCCCGGCGAACTCGTCCCAGGCGCGGTTCGTAAAGAGGATCGTCCCCTCCTCGTCGAGGACGGCGATGTTGAACGGGAGCGTATCGAGCGTCAGACGGGCGAGCGAGTCACGCTGTATCATGCAGAGCGTCGTACAGTCGGTGCAGACGGGTCTGTAGCCTTTAAACCTGCCGACGAGGCGCTACTCCCAGTTGTGGAGGGCGTCACGGTAGACGTCGGCGACGTCCGCCTTCGTCACGGGCCGGGGATTGGGCCGGAGCAGGCGCTGCTGTGTCTCGACGGTCCGCTCGGCCAGCCAGTCGACGTCCGCCTCGGTGACGCCAGCGAGGTCGGTGAGGCCGCTGGGGAGGACGTTCAGGTCCCGCTGGAGGCGGACGAATTCCTCGCGGGCCCGGTCGGCGGCCTCGCGGGTGCCCAGCCCGTCGGTGTTTGCCCCGAGTAACTCCGCGACGCGGGCGAACCGGGGCGGGTCGCTGGCGACGTTGTAGCCGAGCGTGCTCGCCGGCGTCAGGGCCGCGATGGTCTCGCCGTGGTGGGTGTGGTACCGGTTCCCGACGGGGTAGGCCATCGCGTGACAGAGGTGTGCGCCGGCGGTCAGGCCGGCGATGGCCCCATAGAGGGCGCCCTTCAACAGCGCCTCGCGGGCCGCCAGGTCGTCGCCGTTGTTGACGGCCGCCCGGACGTTGCTCGCCAGCAGGTCGATGGCCTTCTCGCTGAACAGTTCGGTGAAGTCGGTCCGGCCCGCGTAGACGGGGCGGTCCCCGGGGTCCTCGGGACGCAGGAGGTCGTCGTAGGCCTGGGTGGTGTATCCCTCGATGGCGTGTCCGAGCGCGTCCATCGCGGTGTTGGCGGTCATCTCGGGGGGCAGCGTCGTCGTCAGCGTCGGGTCAAGGATGGCCGCGTCAGCGCGGACAGACGGGTCGGAGATGCCTTCCTTGATGTTCTTTTCTTCGACGGAAAGAACCGCGACGGCCGAAACCTCCGACCCCGTGCCGGCAGTCGTCGGGATCAACACCAGCGGCGGCCCCGACTCGGTCAGGGGCTGGCCATCGCCGGTGGGTTCGGCGACGTAGTCGAGGACCGACCCGCCGTTGGCGAGGACCGCGCGGGTCGTCTTGGCGGTGTCCATACAGCTCCCGCCGCCGAGGCCGACGTAGAAGTCGTACCCGTCGGCGGTCGCCTCGCGGACGAACTCGATACAGGCGTCGACGCTCGCGATGGAGGGTTCCCGCTCGGACTCGTCGTAGACGTCGACGTGGTAGCCGGCGTCCGCGACGTGGTCGGCGACGCGGTCGGCGTGACCCAGCGACGCGAGCGTCCCGTC
>JAHENO010000183.1 GCA_018609945.1 Haloarculaceae archaeon
GGGCGAGGTCGATGTCGGTTTCGAGCCACATCAGATCGGCGAGTTCCTGCGCAGTATCGTTCTTGAACCATTTCTCCGGCGGGAGTTCGTAGTCGTCCGGGTGCAGGTTGTTGATGATCTCGAAGAGCCCGTTGCCCATCCCCACGGCCTGTGGGTTCAGTGCGTTCTGTTCCGATACATGGTACGTGTGACAGGTGCCCTCGACGATGAGGTTATCCTTGTACATGTGTCTCACTCGTATCGGCCGGAATCGTGTTCAAGATTCGGAGAAACGCTTTTCAATAGAGTAAGTGATACAACAGTCGAGTTACATGTACTAGTGTCAGCGTTCGAGGTCTACGAGGTTCATTTCTCCATCAAGTATCACTGTCAGCTCATCGGTGCCATTCGCGACCGTAACCGACACACGGAACGGGTCCTTCGTGATGGCCGTTTCGACGTTGTGCTGAAGGATGTCGACAATCTCGTCCAAGGATGGAGCGAGAACGTCGATCCCGTGCTGATCGAGGAACCCGATTACGGGGGTGAGACCCATGATGAACACCTCGACCGGCAGGTGCTTAGCGAATCTGCAGGTGTCACACCGCTGTTCCACCCAGACCTGTGACCGGGTTCCACAGTCGGGACACGGGTCCCCAGCCCGCGATTGGTGGTCCTCACAGACCGAAACTGACGCCGAGACGGCCCCTGCACACTCCCGACAAATTCCGTGCATCAGATAGGCGTTATCCAGCATACACCGGTAGAACCCTGTCCGTAGCGCCTCGTCGGGTGTTTGATCCGCTATCGTTGCAGCCGGATAGTTTGAAAGGAAGACTGACCCTCGGGGCGTCTCGTCGCCGAACTGGCCGTCACAGTCGGTGCAACTGACTCGGAGCCACTGGTCCTCGTATGTCGCTATCATAGGCGCGTCGCACAGAGGGCACCTCTCTTCCAAGTCCGCCGAAAAGTCGATATCCTCGGTCCCCGAGACCGCGATCACGGTTCTGGCGATCTGCTTGCCGGCGCCGCTCAATCGATACCCGTCCTCGGTTTGCCGGACGAAATGTGGGCAGAGCTGCGAGAGGTGGTAGTTGAACTGGCCGTTGTCGACGAGATCGACCCGACGCCGTAGCTCCGAGAATGACATTGTTTCGACAATATCGGAGACTTCGTCGTACTGGTGGGTAGCGTCCGCGTGCCAGAGCACGCGGATGATGTCGAGCCGGATTTCGTTCCCCAGAACGGCAAACGCCTCGTCCGGAGAGAGCCCATTTAGTTCAAGATCTGGAGTCAGATGGGTTTCACTCATGCTAGAGTATCACACGATACGTTCTAATAAGGATACCTCCAGCATCCCCAGAGACTGTATTTAGCAGACCGGTATCGAGAGGGGTTGGAACAATTCGTTCGTGCACGCCGACATATGGAGGTGAGCGGGTCAGACGGCGAGGGCTTCGACGGCGGACATTGGAACCCCCTCCACTTGATGTGTCTCGACGTGCTCGAAATCGGCCGTCTCGAAGAGGTCGACGTACTCGGACTCGGTGCGCTCCCGGCCGTTCGCAGACACCATCATGTGGACGTCCATCAATTTCGCGAGATGGGAGTGCCCGGGACCCGGAACGACGAGTTCACAGACGAACAGGCGAGCGTCGACCGGCGCGGATTCCCGGATCGTCGAGAGAATCTCGACACACTCCTCGTCGGTCCAATCGTGGAGGATGTGCTTCAGCAGGTAGGCATCCGCCGGCGGAACTTCCTCGAAGAAATCGCCGGCGACAAAGGTCACCCGGTCGGATACCCCCATCCGCTCGTGCCAGTGCTGGTCCTCGGCATCGACGACTGACGGGAGTTCCAGCACCGTGCCCTCGACGTCGGGTACGTCCTGAAGCAACGTACACAGGAGATGCCCGTGACCACCACCGACGTCACAGACGTGGTCGAATCCGGAGACGCCGACCTCGCTGAGGAGGACCTCTACCCAGGCTGACTCCATCCGCGAAAGGCTCGTCATCGAGTCGTGGAACCGGGCCGCGTACTCGGGGTCGGCCTCCAGGTGATCGAGACCGGTGTATCCGAACTCGCGCTGGCGGCCGTTCGGTCCGCCCTCGCGGACGATATCCGGGAGGTGCTTCCACATCGCGTAGTGGGTCGGCCCCTCTTCGAGGAGCGCCACCGCTTGCAGGCTCTCGGGATGGTCTTCCTGGAGCAGTTCGCCCGCCGGAGTGAGCGAGAATCGGCGATCCGACGTCTCCGAGAGCAGGCCCAGCGAACCGAGCGCCCGGAGCAGGCGGTACCCGTATCCGCGGTCGATGTCCAGCAGGTCGGCGATCTCGACGGCGTGTGTGGGATGGTCTCCGACGACGTCGAACACGCCGAGTTCGACGCCGGCGTAGAGCGTCTGGCTGCGCCACCGGCCGAAGATCAGGTCTGTCACGTGGGCTTTCGCGTCTGACATGGGTGGGAATGACACCCAATGAGAGGCATGTGGGGGATGATCAAGAATGTAATCTGGACGACATTCCAGTAAACCGGATTACTGGAGAGTAAACCAGTTGTCTGTTTGATATATCTCGCCGGTCAATAGGCGTTGTTCTCAGTCCTTCGACTCGGTGACGTCGGTTACATTCAGGGCCCCGTCGAGGGTGAGATGAAGCGTCCGGTCGTCACCGAGCACGCTAACCCGAAGGCGGACGGGGTCTTCCGAGACGAGTGTTTGCTCTTTCTCGAAGCCCGTTGCGAGGAGGTCCCACAGGCGACCACAGTCCTCGGGGTCGTCGAGGCCGAACGTCATGTCGAACCCGTGTTCGTAGTAGAATGCGACGACTGCAGGATGGTCGTAGACGGCCGCCCAGGCTGGATACGATCCACCGTTCTTGCAGACCGAACAGACGTAACTGACCCTGAACTCGTTCCCGGTGCCACACGCCGGACAGAGTTCCCCCGACGGGGCGTCGTGGGACTCACAGATGTGTAGCGATTCCTCGACCGCCCCCGAACACTCCGGGCAGACGCCTCTGATGAGTAACGTGAGGGCTCTGTGGTACTCGATCGTTCCCGCCACGAAGACCTCCCCCGGCGACCGGTTCGCCAGGCCGGCGGGGTTGAAATCATCGTACACCACGAGCGTTCCCACGGGAGCGTTTTCGGTGGACCCTGGGCCGATGTTCCCCTCACATTCCGTGCAAATCTGGTAGAGTCGCTCGTCCTCGTAGCTGAGTTCCACCGGGGCCCCACACGTGTGGCACGAACGAGGGATTTCGGTCGGCGGGAGCCGACGCTCTTCGAGTCCGGCGCCGGCGATGACCGCCCGGACGATCTTGCGCCCGGAGTTCCGGAGCCGGTAGCCGTCGCCGGTCTCCTCGACGAAGTGGCCGACCAGCTTGTCGAGATGGTAGGTAAACGTCCCGCTGTCGCGCACGTTCACACGGTCGTACAGTGTCGAAAACGAGACGGAGTTGTCTTCGGCACGAGGGTCGTAAGCCTCCCAGAGGGCCAGCAGGATGGCCAGGCGCGTCTCGTCGCCCAATAGTTCGAACGCGTCGACGGTGTGAGAACCGGCGGCGCCGGCGGCCGCTTCGAGCGGCGATCGAGGCGAATTCGAACGTTCCATGCGAGTGAATACCACATTCCGGGTTATAAATTACGAGGGCGCGCAAGAAACGCGCGTTACATCTTGCATAGTCCTACCCACCAATCTCCCGACAGATACCACTGTGTCACTGTTTTCGCTAAGAGGCCTGGAGTCACTGGTCAGCCGCAAGAATCGACTCGATACGTTCCAGTGCGCGCAGACAGACAGGCGCGTACCCGGTCGCGAGCACGGGCAGTTCGAAAACCACCCGACAGCTCTCTTCGGGCGGCCCGGTTGCGGGCGCGTCGACGCGGTGACCCGTGGCAGGAATCCGCGCGACGCGCCAGGTCCAGCGGTAGGGCGCACAGGCGGTAATCTCGAAGGGGAGCCAGAGGCCGCCGGGCACCCGCACGCGACCGGTGGTGCCCGCCTCGATGGACCGGCGGTCGCACTCGACGGCGCGCACGGACGGCCCCCACTCGGGCCATCGGTCGGTGTCGGTCAGCAGGTCCCAGGCGGCCTCCCGGTCCGCGGCGATCTCGCGCGCCACGACGACCCGGCGACCGTCGGGTGTCTCTTCGAGTGCGAGGTCGCTGTCCATACACACGCCACGATTTCAGTTCGTAAAAATGGGGAGACAAACTATACGTTCGCGCACTCGCTAACGACGGCAGGATGATCGAGGCGCGTGACCTGCGCAAGGAGTACGGCGACTTCGTGGCCGTCGACGGGGCCACCTTCTCGGTCGAACGGGGGGAGGTGTTCGGTCTCATCGGCCCGAACGGCGCCGGGAAGACGACGACCCTGAAGATGCTCGCGGGCCTGCTGGAACCGACGAGCGGGACCGCGACCGTCGCGGGCTACGGCGCCACCGAGCCCGAGATGCGGACGCGGCTTGGCTTCCTGCCCGAGGAGTCGCCCCTCTACGAGGAGATGACGCCCCGCACGTACCTGCGCTTCTTCGCGGACCTCTACGACGTCCCGCGGGGGGTGGCCGAGCGGCGCATCCACGACACCCTGGACGAACTCGACCTCGAACACCGCGACCGGCAACTGGGCGACATGTCCAAGGGGATGAAACGCAAGGTCGCCATCGCGCGCTCGCTGATAAACGACCCGGACGTGCTCATCTACGACGAACCCGCGAGCGGCCTCGACCCGCTGACGACCAACTACATCATCGAGTTCACCGAGGGGCTCGCCGCCGAGGGCAAGACCATCGTCTTCAGCGCACACAATCTCTTTCACGTCGAGTCGATCTGTGACCGCGTCGCCATCATGAACGAGGGTGAGATCGTCGCAAGGGGCGACCTCGCGACCCTCCAGGCCGAACACGGCGAGACGGAGTACCACGTCTACACGACCGTCGAAGTGCCCGACAGCGTCCGCGAGAACGGCCGGTATCGACGGGTCGTGTCCGACATGGCGGCCGTCGAGGCGACCCGCGAGGCCGCCCGGGAGGCCGGCGGCGAAGTCGTCGACATCCGCACTGAGGAGTCGAGCCTGGAGGAAGTGTTCCTCAACGTCGCCCAGATGGGCCAGGGGCCGGAGGCCGAGTAGTGCAGCCACGCAAACTCCTCCGCATCGCCCGCTGGGAGGTCACCAAAAACGCGGGTGGCGTCGACAGACGAACCGTCGCGGTGGCGGTGGTGGCGATGGCCGTCCTGGCCGTCGTCGCGCCCCTGGCCGCCGGCGGGGCGGTCCTCGACGAGGGACTCTACCGCGTCGGCGTCACCCCGGAGAGCCCCTACTACGGCGTCGTCTCCGAGGACGACACCTTCGCCGTCCGACCCGACGCCGGACGGGCGGAACTCGCCGACGGCGAGGTGGAGTTGCTGATCCGCGGCGAGACAGTCGAACACGCAGGGACACAGAAGGGCCGGGCCGCCCGCGAGGAGTTGCGGTCCTCGGTCAGCCGGTACAACGACCGGAATCTCCAGAACGAGGAGAACGTCTCCGCCGCCTTCCCCGTCTCGGTCGTCCTCCAGTA
>JAHENO010000184.1 GCA_018609945.1 Haloarculaceae archaeon
ACGGCACGGGCACGCGGCGTTCGAGACTCCTCGTGACCCGACGGATGTGGTGTCGCGCCCGGCGAGTTGCGGCGCCCATGCGCTACTCCAGGGCGTTCTTGACGCGGTCGATCCCGTCGGCGACGGCCTGCTGTGGGTCCTTGCTGCCGGCAACGGCCTGTGAGAGTTCCGTTCCCCAGTTCTGAACCGCCTGGGTGGTGCCGGGAACGTTCGGGAATGGCTTGGCGTTGGAGATGATCTCAGCCTGCTGTTCGAAGAAGGTAGGGTTGGACTCGACGACCTCGTCGTCGTCGATGACGTCGCGGGCGGTGGGCGATCCGCCGTTGAGCATCCGCTGTTTGCGAGTGCCGAAGGACTCGGCCCACTCGATAAACCGCCAGGCGGCCTCTGTACGGCCCTCGTCGAGACTCCGGGGGAGTGCCCACGACCAGCCGCCGAGGGGCGGGGAGCTGCCCGCGACCGGTGCGAAGCCCAGATTCTCGCCGGCGTCGGTGTTGCCCGCGAGGATTGGATACAGGACGTGGTAGGTGAACATGCTGAAGGCGTCACCGTTGCCGAGGAACTCCATCGCTTCGGAGAACTTCCACTGTTTGGAGGCCTCCGGTGCGGCATTGTTGAGCATGTCGATGTAGACTTCGAGGGCCTCGACCGCCGTGTCCTCGTGTTCGTCGACCTTGACCTCGCCGTCCGGCGTCGCGAAGGTCCCACCCAGTCCCTGGAAGTAGTTCATGTACTCGTCGTTGATGGGGATGCCCCGCTGGCCCTGCATGGCTGCCCCGTAGAAATCGACCTCACCGTCGTCGTCGGTGTCCCGGGTCAGGAACTTCGCCAGGTCGACGTAGTCCTCTACGGATTCCGGCCGGCCGAAATCACCGTCATACTCGGATTCGAGGTCGGAATCCTCGAGGACGTCAGTCCGGTACATCATCGCGTGGGCGTAGTGGAAGAAGGGAACGCCGTAGGTGGTATCGTCGTACGTGGCGGTTCCGGACCAGACGGGGTCGAAGTAGACGTCGGGATCGATGGCGTCACTGTCGGCAATCCTCTCGTCGAGGGGTTGAGTCAATCCCCCTTCGGCGAAGTCGCCGATCCAGTAGATGTCCTGGATTGCGACGTCGAAGTCGGGGTCGTCGGACTGCAACTGCGTCGGGATTTTTTCCTGGAGTGTTTCGTAGGAATCAGTCGTCATTTCGGCCGTGATGCCCGTCTCCTCCTCGAAATCCTCGAGGAGGGGTTCGAGGGCGGCTGTGTCGGGAACGTTCTCCTGGACGATGGTTATCGAGTCGGGCATCTCGACGCTGCCGCCGTCGCCGGCGCTGGCCCCGTTGCCGCTGCAACCGGCGAGGCCCGTCAGCCCGGCCACCCCCAACGCGCCGGCCGATTTGAGCATCTGCCGACGGCTCCGGGGCACCCGCGAGCCCAGCCGCCGTGGTTCCGTCTCCGGTTCCTCCCGTGCCAGTGAATCGCCTCTCTCACTCATTGTATGACCCTCTGGCGGTGTCGATAGTGGCGTCCGGGTATGAGGAATGAAGGCAGTCTTAATAAAACCTTGGTGAGTGTGTGGGATGTTGACACGAGCCAGTCCGTTGCCGGATGGCTGTCACCGATAGCCGTCAGAATCTGCCAGGAAGGCAGCGCGATACGCCACGTCAGCGGGAGCGTCCGAAGTTTTATTTTCGGTTTCCTCGAATTGGCTCCTCGTATGTCAGTCATGGAGAGACTGCGCCTGGACGGGCAGACAGCCATCGTGACCGGAGCGAGCAGGGGCATCGGCCGAGCTATCGCCGACGGCATGGCCGAGGTCGGTGCGAACGTCGTCGTCGCGAACCGCAGCGAAGAGCCCGGGAGGCAGGCCGCCGCGGAACTCGCAGACGAGCACGGCGTCGAGACGCGCTGGATCGAAACCGACGTCGCCGACGAGGCGTCGGTCAGGAAAATGATCGACGAGACCGTCGATACCTTCGGAACAGTCGACGTGCTGGTCAACAACGCGGGCGTCGTCTCGTTGCACCCGGCCGAGGACATGCCGACAGACGATTTCGAGCGGATCATCGAGGTCAACCTCACTGGCGCGTTCCTCTGTAGCAAGTACGCGGCCCGGGAGATGAAAGACAGCGGTGGGGGCAGCATCGTCAACATCTCCTCGATGTCTGGCAAGATCGCCAACTACCCCCAGGGCGAGTCCCACTACTGCGCCTCGAAGTCCGGCCTCGACGGGTACATGACGCAGGTCGCTTCCGAGTGGGCCGAGTACGGCATCCGCGTCAACAACATCAGCCCGGGGTACATCCTGACGGACCTCAACCGCGAGTACGTGGAGGCCAACCCGGAGATGGCCGAGACGTGGAAGGCCAACATGGTGATGGACGAGTTCGGCACACCGGAAGACATCGCACCGCTGGCGGTCTACCTCGCCTCCGACGCTGCTTCCTACGTCACCGGCGAGGACATCGTAATCGACGGCGGATACACGGTCAGGTGAGTCACCAGCGTCGGTGTAAAACTGGCCGCTGGGTTACCCGCCAAGGTCGTCGATAAGGGTGACCTCAAGATCTGCGAGGCGCTCGCGGAGGTCAGACGGGACGTCCGCGTCGGTGACCACCGAGTCCAAAGCCGAGAGGTCGCAGAACCGAACTAGGCTGTGGCTGTCGAACTTCGTCCGGTCGGCGACGGCGACGACTCGCTTGCTGCTCGTGACGAGCAACTCTTTGATGCGCGCGGCGTCGTGGTAGGCCGTCGTCAGCCCGGTTTCGTCGATGCCCTCTAGCCCCACGAACGCGAGGTCGAAGTTCAGCCGCTCGATGGCTCGCTCGGCCAGCCTCCCGGTCAATCGCTGTTGGTCCATCTCGAACTTGCCGCCCGTCAGCCTGACCTCGGCAGCCGTCTCCCCGAGTTCGTAGGCGATGATCGGGTGGACGGTCACTGCGGTGAACGATAGGTCCTCCGGGACGCGGCGGCTCACTTCGAGGGTCGTCGAGCCCGAGTCGAAGGCCACCATCTGTCCCTCGTGGATTTCCTCCACGGCCCGTTCCGCGATGGCTTGCTTGGCGTCCTGGTTGCGGACGGAGCGGTTCTGGTATTCGGTGACACGGTTGACGACCGGCATCGCACCGCCGTGGGTCCGCTCGATGCGGTTTTGTTCGTCCAGTTCGTCGAGATCCCGCCGTATCGTCGTCTCCGAGACGTCGAGTTCCGCCGAGAGGTCCTCCACACGACACCCATCCCGGGCGGTGACGAGTTCGACCAGCCGCCGTTTCCGCTCTTCGGGCAGCATCCTTTCCGTATGGAAAGCCGCAAACTCACATATTCCTTTCCCCCGTCGGGGTCTTTCCGGCCATGGCGTGACATCCCACCGCCACTGTCCTGACCGGCGGTACATTTATATGCCACTCACAAGCAGGAATTCTCACGGTGGTCCGTTCCATGTTCATCGGCATCGACACAGGTCACACGAACGTGACGGCTGTGGCGTTCGACGCGGACTGGTCGGCAGCTGCCGAACACGCCATCGAGGCGGGGATGGAACAGCCCGCGGACGGGTGGCTCGCCATCCCCATCCAGGAGCGCTGGGACGCCGTCCTCGAGTGTCTGCGCGGGGTGAGGAACCGGATCGACGAGCCAGTCCGGGGGATCGGCCTGGCTGGCGCAGGCGGGGGTCTCTACCCACTCGACGCCGACGGCCGGCCCGTCAGGGACGGCATCCCGGCACTGGACGAGCGCACCCGGGGTGGGCTGTTCGACCGCTGGAAGGAGGACGGAACGCGACGGCAGGTCTCGGAGATAACGGGTATCCCATTGCCACCCGGTGGTGCACTCGCTACCCTCCGGTGGCTCAAGGAGAACGAACCCGACAACTACGAGGCCATCGAGCACGTGCTCAACCACAAGGACGCCGTCCGGTACAAGCTCACCGGGGAGCTGGCCAACGAAATCAGCGACGCCTGCTTCAGCTTCACCAACTACCGCACACAGACCTACGACGACGAACTGTTCGAGCTGGCCCGCGTGGTCGACAAGAGCGACGCCTTGCCGGAGCTTCTCCCGAACACCTACGACATTGCCGGCCACACGACCGCGGAGGTCGAACGGGCGACCGGGATTCCGGAGGGCACTCCGGTCGTCGCGGGCGGCCACGACGCCTGCGCGAACACACTGGGTGTGGGCGCACTGGGTGCCAATACCGTCACCACGGCGGGTGGAACGTGGTCGCTGTCGACGATGGCCATCGAGGACCCGGCGGTCGACCTGGACCGGTGGTGTTGCGAGGGCTTCCTCGAAGCGGGCAGCTACATGCTGGAGATATCGATGCCGACGGGAACCATCTCGCTAGACTGGTTCGTAGAGGAGTTTTGCGAGCCGGAGCGTCGGCGAGCTGAGCGCGAGGACAGGAGTGTCTGGGACGTCATCGAGGAGTCTATCGAGGACATCGAGACGAACGCGTTGTTCCACCCCTTCCTGTTCGGCAACCCGTGGGGTTACATGTACAAGGACACGGCGTCGGGGAGTTTTACGGGGCTGCGTCCCTCCGATGGCCGCGTCGAGATGCTCCGGGCAGTCTACGAAGCCATCGCCTTTATGCACCGCTGGCAGGTCGACCTCTTCGACGAGGCTTTCGGAGTCGAGGAGGTCCGGTTTACCGGTGGCGCGGCCCGCAGTGATTTCTGGGCAGGCATGTTCGCCGACGTCATGGACAAACCGGTCGTGACCACGGCGGTCGACGAGTCTGGCTGTCTCGGCGCGGCACTGCTCGCAGCAATCGGCGTCGGCGAACTCAACGACCTCGCCGGCGCTGCCGATGTCGTGACGATCGAGGAAACATACCGGCCCGACGAACTCGACTACGACCCGAAGTATTGCACCTTCCGGGCGCTGACCGACCCTCTCACGGCCGTCTGGGACGCCCATCGTGATCTCCGGAACCACTGACTGATATTCCAGTATCCCGATTGACCACTCTACTCACAGACCCGGTAGCCACACTCATCGCGCCCGAAGCCTCTACCGCAGAGATGAAATATTTTTTTATTGACTTAATTCAAAAATATATAAACGGAAATATACTGCAGTATCTAAGCCCACCCCCACCATTCGACGGCCCCGGATTGCCTATAAAAAATAATGATGGTCTGAATAGTCGTGAATTCTACATCTTGTGAGTGAGTTTGTCTTCTATAATTTTATTTTATATATGCAGAAATATAACTACGACTTTCGAATATCGCGCGTAAGGTTACACTCATAGGAATGTAATACGAATCGTGAACAGTGAGTCAGAGAGATGCGTGATTCTTCTTGCGGGTATAACCGCCAACCACGTTTCAATTCGGTAATTTACACTCGCAATCTCGACGGCACAGTTACTATCTGGATTCCTCCTCTCGGGAGCTTTATTATTCGGGGCCACGAGCCACCGGCCATGACGCTGGATACGACCGACGGCGTGATCGTCGCACTGGACCACGGCCTCCACTGGGGCGTCTTCGAGGGGTTCGCGGACATCGAATCCACGCTCCGATCCGTCCTGGCGGGTGAGCCCGACGGCGTGCTGGCGAGCGTGTCGATACTCCGCCAGTACGGGGACCTCCTCGCGGAGTATCCAGGCGTGACGCAAGTGGGCACGCTGGATCTGCTCTACGACTCGACCGTCCCCGGGGAGCGTGCCGACGACGAAATCCACGTCCAGGCGTTCGATGTCGAGGCCGCAAAACGGGTCGGCGCCGACGCCGTGAAGGTCTGTGTCGTCTACGGTCGCGAGGACCCCGCGGTTCTGGCGAACAACGCAACCTTCGCGGCTGACGTAGCCGAGACGGCCCGACACCACGGACTCTCCCCCGTCCTGGAACCCGTGCTGTGGGGCGACCGAATCGAGAACGACACGGACCCGGAACTGATCGAACACGCCGCTCGCCTCGCGGTCGAACTCGGTGCCGACGTCCTGAAACTATACAATCCCGGCCCGGCAAAACTCTCCGAGATCGTCGACCACGCCCCGTGTCCGGTCTACGTCGCGGGCGGCCCGGGCGGCGAGAGCGACCGTTCGGTACTGGAGACGACGGCCGGCGCTGTGGAGGCGGGTGCGTCAGGGGTCATCTACGGCCGCAAGGTCTGGCAACACGACGACCCCGCGGGGATGGTCGAGGCTCTCGACGCTGTCGTCAACGACGGCGCCGCGGTCGTGGACGCGCTGGAGTACCTGTAGAGTCCAGCGGCGCCGTCGGTCCGGGTCCGCGGCGTACCTGTCCCCAACGGTCGTAGTCTACCATCCAGTCGGCTATCCTTTCTAGGGTTGCCTCCTCGTCCCTGCCAAGATCGACAGCGTCGGTGGCTGTCGATCCGACCTCGGAGGGATTTACCAATCTTCGATGTTCCTGGCGAAGTCGTAGCCGTCTTTCACTGCGTCCGCGAGTTCACCAGGTGTCTTCGCGTCCCCCAGAACGACGGTCTTCACGCCGGCGTCCCAGAGGTCGTTCGCGAGTTCGTCGTTGGATTCGTACCCCACGGCACTCACGATCTTGTCGCACGGAACGGATTCGTCTCGCCCATCTGTCTGGAAGATCAATTGCCCGTCGTCCACTCGTCCGGGAGTCGCGTCCGTGTAAATCGTGACGCTATCCTCCACAGATTCGATGGGGAGGTTCTCCTGTCCCTCGAGTTTCTCGCGCAGATGCATCATGTAGATTGGCTCTGCGTCCGTCGCAATGTCCGAGTCCATCGCGAGCATGACGACATCGTTGCCGTTCTCGATGAGATGCAACGCAGTCTCACACCCGACGGTTCCACCGCCGATCACGACCACGTTCTCGTTTGCGGACACGTCCACGGCACCACCGAGCACGTCATCCGCAGAGACCCCCGGGCCACTGCCCGGAATATCGGGAAGGCTGGGACTGGATCCGGTAGCCACAGCAACCACATCAGGGTCCGTCGCCGTCACGTCGTCAACAGTAGCTTGCGTGCCGAGCCTGACGTCTATTCCGTCCGTCTGGGCAACTTTCCGCCGTTCCCACTCCATGAAGTCCTCGAGGGTATCCTTCTCGGGTGGCACACTGTGAACCAACAGGTGGCCGCCCAGCACCTCGTTTTCCTCGAACAGCGTGACGCTGTTCCCTCTCCCGGCCGACCGCCAGGCTGCTTCCATCCCGGCTGGACCGCCACCGACGACAGCCACATCCAGCGGCTCGTCCACGGGACCGAGGTCGTCGCCGTACCTGATTTCCCTGCCCATCACGGGATTGACCGTACAGGCAGCGGGTTTGTCCTCGAACAATCGCTGGGTACAGTAGTTACAGGAAATGCAGGGCCGTATCTCGTCCAGCCGCCCGTCCCGACTCTTCTTGGGCCACTCCGGATCGGCCAACAGCGTTCGAGCCATCGCCACCATGTCCGCCTGCCCGTCCTGTAGAATCCGCTCGGCGGTCTCCGGTGTGCGGATCTTGCCGACGCCGCTGACTGGAACGTCGACGGCATCCCGAACGGCCTCCGCGTGATGGATCCTGTAGGCCTCCTCCTGTGCCCACGGGTAGAAAATCGTCGGCATCACCTCGTAGATCCCGGCAGTGATATCGAACCAGTCTATTCCCTCGGTTTCGAGTTCCTTGCAGATCTCGACTCCGTCCTCCAAGTGGTATCCCTCCTCGATGTACTCCTCGACAGTGATCCGTAGCGCGACCGGGTAATCGTCCCCGACCTTCTCTCTGACGTTCCTGATGACCTCCCTGGGGAACCGCAGGCGGTTCTCGAAGGAGCCACCGTACTTGTCACCCCGCTTGTTGGTGTACGGTGACATGAACTGCTCGATCAGGTAGCCGTGTGCCCCGTGCAACATGACGCCGGAGAACCCGGCCCGCTTGACCCGTTCGGCCGCGTCGCCGAACCGCTCGACCATTTCCTCGACTTCCTCCGTCTCCATCGCCCTGGGCTCGTTCCGCATGAACTTCTCGGTCACCTCAGACGCGGAGATCGGCTTCCGATCGGCCACGTCGGGTTCCTGGTTCGCGTCCAAGAAGTGTGGCGCCATCTGCCGACCAGCGTGATGGATCTGGACGAACGTTTTGACACCGTAGGATTGCATCTCGTCGTTCAACGCCGCCCAGCCGGGGATGTGCCTGTCGTAGGATATGTTCTTCTGGTTGACGGGACTCTTGCAGGTATCCCAGTCGACGGCAGACGCACCGACGACGATGGTCCCGACACCACCCTTCGCTCGTTCCATGTAGTACTCGATCAACCGCTCGTTGATCTCGCCCTCGGTGTACCCCGAGAGGTTCGTCTGCATCGGCGCCTGGACGATCCTGTTCTTCGCCCTGATGTCACCGATCTCGACTGGCGAAAACATCTTCTCGAACCCGCCACTCCCGTACCCCTCTGTCCCGGATCCAATTTCACTGTTTTTTGCCATCGTCTTGCCTCCTGTGCAACGGGATACCAAACGCTATTAAATTTTGTGGCGAGGCTGGCCGTTCGAGACGATCCGGGTCGTTTTTTCCCTGACGGTGCTCGATTACCGAGCCGACCAAAATATTAAATAAGGGTTCGGTTCTCGGTAAGAGTTGGATATGAAGTACAGCAGAGACGAAACCCTCGAACGGCTCCGGTCGACAGTGGAGAACGGCGAACCGATCATCGGCGCGGGCGCCGGCACCGGGATGTCGGCGAAGTTCGCAGAGCGCGGGGGTGTCGACCTCCTGATCATCTACAACTCCGGGCGCTACCGGATGAACGGCCGGGGGTCGCTTGCTGGCCTCCTTCCCTACGGCGACGCCAACGAGATCGTCCTCGATATGGGCCACCAGGTGCTCCCGGTCGTCGAGGACACGCCCGTCCTCGCGGGGGTCAACGGCACCGATCCCTTCCGCGAGATGGAGGTGTTCATCTCCGAGCTGAAAACTCGCGGGTTCTCCGGGGTGCAGAACTTCCCGACGGTCGGCATCTTCGATGAGGATTCGACGTTCCGGGCGAACATCGAGGAGACCGGGATGGGCTACGACGAGGAAGTCGACATGATCCAGGAGGCCAGCGAGCAGGGGATGCTCACCTGTCCGTACGTCTTCACCGAGGAAGAGGCCCGCGAGATGACCGAGGCCGGTGCCGACGTCGTCGTCTCGCACATGGGCCTGACAACCTCGGGGGACATCGGTGCCCAGACCGCGCTGGATCTGGAGACGGCCGCCGAACGTGTCCAGGCCCACCACGACGCCGTCAAGGAGGTCAACGACGACGCGCTGGTCATCTGTCACGGCGGCCCCATTGCCTGGCCCGAGGACGCCCAGTACGTCCTCGACAACACCGAGGGCGTCGTTGGCTTCTTCGGCGCCTCCAGCCTCGAACGGCTTCCCACCGAGGAAGCGATCGAGAATCAGGCACGCGAATTCAAGGCCATGGACCTATGAGCGAGTACTTCGTCGAACCCGAAGATGTCGAGACCCAGGTGTTCGACTGGGGCATGCTGAAGTGGCAGAGCACGCCCGAAGTGACCGGTGGCGAGCGGTTCAGTGCCGGCGTCGTCAGACTCGAACCCGGCAAGGGACACGAACGGCACACCCACCCCGACAGCGACGAAATCCTCTACGTGATCAGCGGCGAGGGCAAGCAGGAGGTCGCCGACGAGACTCGCGAGATCGAGGCCGGCGACATGGTCTTCGTCCCCGAGGGCGTCGAACACGGCACCTGGAACACCGGCTGGGAGACGCTGGTCCTCCTGGCCGTCTACGCCCCGCCCGGACCCGAGGAAGTGCTCGCCGACCTGCCCGGATGTGAAATCGTCCCGCCCGGCGAACTCCCCACGGACGAGGCGACCGGAGGTGACTGACTGATGGCAGTCGTCATCGTGGGCACGCTGGATACGAAGGCCGAGGAGATCGGCTTCGCCCGGGACGTGATCGAGACCCAGGGCGTGGACGTCCACCTCGTGGACACGGGCGTCATGGACGACCCGGAGATCGACCCGGACACGCCCGCCAGCGACGTGGCAGAGGCCGGCGGCACGACCCTCGAAGCCCTCCGTGAGGCGGGCGACCGTGGCGAGGCCATCGAGGCCATGGGTCAGGGCGCCGCCGAGATCGCCACGCACCTCCACGAGGAGGGCGTCCTCGATGGTATCCTCGGACTGGGTGGCTCGGGCAACACCTCCGTCGCCACGGAGGCCATGCGCGCGCTGCCCGTGGGCGTCCCGAAGCTGATGGTCTCGACGGTCGCCTCCGGCGACACCGAACCCTACATCGGGACGCGGGATCTGGCGATGATGTACTCGGTCGCAGACATCGAGGGGCTGAACCAGCTTTCCCGGGCGGTCATCGCCAACGGCGCGCTGGCGATGGTGGGCATGGTCGCGAACGACCCCGACGTCGAGGTCGAGGACCGCCCCACGATCGCCATCACGATGTTCGGGGTCACCACGCCCTGCGTCCAGACCGCCCGCGAGTACCTCGAGGAGCGTGGCTACGAGATCATCGTCTTCCACGCGACCGGCACGGGCGGGCGCGCGATGGAGAGCCTCATCGAGGAGGGCATCGTCGACGGCGTCCTCGACGTCACCACGACCGAATGGGCCGACGAGCACGTCGGCGGCGTGCTGTCTGCTGGTCCCGACCGCCTCGACGCAGCAGCCGAGGCAGGCATCCCGCAGGTCGTCTCCACCGGCGCACTGGACATGGTCAACTTCGGGCCACGGGACACCGTCCCCGAGGAGTTCGAAGGTCGGCAGTTCCACATCCACAACCCCCAGGTGACGCTGATGCGGACCACCCCCGAGGAAACCGCCGAGATCGGCGCAATCATCGCCGACAAACTCAACGGGGCGACCGGCCCGACCGCGCTGGCCCTGCCCCTGCATGGCGTCTCGATGATCGACGTCGAGGGCGAGGACTTCTACGACCCCGAGGCCGACCGGGCGCTGTTCGACGCGCTCCGCGAGGGTATCGACGACGACATCGACCTGCTGGAACTGGAGACGGACATCAACGACGAGGAATTCGCCGAGACGATCGCCGGGAAACTCGACGCATACATGCGCGAGGCTGGCGTCGGTCCCGAGGACTGACGCGAACCCTTTCTGTCCGGTCGTGGCACTCGTCTCATCCGCAGGACAGATAGCAGGGATACGATCATGACGGCCACATCGACGTAATGGGAATCGATTGCTGTCTATAATGACGCGATTATTGTAACTTTTAGAAAATATCTGAGCAGGCATATTATCGAGATAGGGTATTTTTCGACGTTCCAGAACGAACAGGTAGTAATAGCCCTGATGATAGTGATGGTTGGACGGTTTTACTGTAACCTGCGATCAAGTATAACGAACAGAGAATTCCTCTACGTGATCGTTGATTTCGTCGAATCAATTACGACAAGCGACAACCACTAAAGTACAATTTATGTCGAAATAACATAATTGATATTACATAGTAGGTAACCTTTCACGTGCTGTAGTTGTAATTTCATTTACCGTTTCGGGCCGTGGCCACTGATACTGACTGCTGTAGCCATTTCCCAGGTCGAGCGCCCGATGTCGTGTGGTCGATCCGGCAATGCACGACAACGGTCATTACGAGCAAAAGAAGAGCCCGCCGTAGCCTCGCGTGACTCGGCTCTCTGTTCCCCGCCAGCCCGGCAGTTGCTACAGGCGCTCCCAGAGGCGCTGGCTGGCCTCGCCGACACGCTGCATCTCTGCCCGGGTTACGCCACTGACGCCCTCGCCGCGCTCGTACGCCACGTCCCCGCCGACGATGGTTCTCGTGACGTCTCCCCGACTGGCTGCGCTGACCACGTAGTAGGGGGCGCTGCCGGACAGCACGGGATTCGGCCCGAGGTCGAGGGTGACGAAATCGCCGCGCTTGCCTTCCTCGACGCTTCCCACACTGTCGGCCATGCCCAGGACCTCCGCCGACCCGATGGTCGCCCACTCTAGCGCGTTCGCCATGTCGAAGCCGCTCGGATTGGACTGCTTGAGTTTGTGGATGCCGACAGCCGAGCGCATCGTCTCGAACATGTCGGGGTCCCAGCCGTCGTCGCCGATGCCGATGGTCATGTCCTCGTCCTGCATCTTCTCGACGTTCGCGATGCCGACAGCGTTGTTGATGTTGGAGTAGGGGTTGTGCGCGACTGCGACGTCGTTGTCGGCCAGGATTTCGAGTTCCCGTTCCGTCGAGTGGACGCAGTGGGCCGCGATGACGTCCGCGTCGAGGAAACCCATCTCCTCGAGGGCCGGGACTGGCCGTTTCCCGTAGTCTTCGATAGCGCGGTGTACGTCCACGAGTCCCTCTTCCAGGTGTATCTGCACCGGGCGGTCGTCTTCGAGGGCCCGCTCCGTGGTCGCCTCGACCACGGACTCGGTGTTCGTAAAGAGGGTGTGCAGGCAGTAGTGTCCCGCCACGCGCTCGTATTCGTCTTCGCCCCCGCGGACGAATTCAGTGTTCTCCTCGAGGCCGTCCATCGCCTGCTCCTCGGAGTTGCGGGCGGTCTGCTCGAAGGTGATCATCCCGCGGATCGGCGTGGCGTCGACGCCCTCGGCGACGGCCTCCAGGCCACCGGGAAGCGTGTTCGGGCCGGAGTAGTTGTCACAGAAGGTCGTCACGCCGCTTTCGAGCATCTCGACGCAGGACCCGAGCGCCGAGAGGCGGGCGTCCGCTTCGGTGAAGGCCTCGTCCACGCGCCACCAGATGTCCACGAGGGCCTCGTAGAAACTCTCCGGGGCGACGTCCAGCGGCGCCCCGCGGATGGGCAACGCGTACATGTGGGTGTGGCAGTTGACCAGCCCCGGGATGACGACCTCGTCGCGGGCGTCCACGTCGGCGTCTCCCGCGTAGCCGTCGTCGATGTCGACGACCTCGCCACCGTCGACGACGACGTGACACTCCTGTCTGACCTCGCGCTCGTCGTTCATCGTGACGAGCGTGCCGGCGTTCAGTATCACACACCTCCAATCTCCGCCAGTCTACAAAACTACTTTGGTCGGTCCGACGCACGGTGAGGTATGGCCGATACACTCGTCACCGGTGCTGACTTGGTCAGTCCGAGCGGCGTTCGGCGGGCCGACATCGCTATCGATGACGGCGAAATCGCCGCTGTCGGACAGGACCTTCCCCACGAGGCGGGGGACGTGATCGACGCCGACGGCATGGTGGCACTTCCCGGTATCGTCGACGTCCACAACCACATGCACGACGACGAACTGTTTCCCGACGGCATCGACTTCGCCTCCCAGACGGCCAGTGCTGTGGCAGGCGGCGTGACGACGGTCGTCGAACTCCCCACGCAGACCCCGGTCACGACGCCCGAGGTGTTTCTCGAGAAGCGCGAGGCCTGCGAGGAACTCGCACACGTCGATTTCGGACTGGTCTGTGGGAACGTCCAAGACGCAGACATCGACATCGAGGGGATAATCCGGGAGGGCACGCGGGATTTCAAGACGTTCACTGCCGACCCCTATCTCGCCGACGACAGGACCATCGTCGAGTTGATGGACCGCGTCGGCCGGGCGGGCGGGAAGGTCCGTGTCCACTGCGAAACCCAGGGGATCATGGACCACGCACGTGCCCGGATCGAGTCCGACGACCCCGAGGTTTACATGGACTCGCGCCCTGTCGAAGCGGAACTCGACGCCATCACTCGCGTCGGGTACTTTGCCGAGTATGCGGACTGTCCGCTCCACGTCGTCCACGTCTCCAGCGGGAGCGGCGCACGCGAGGGTGCACGCTTCAGGGCCCGCGGCGAGGTGCCCGTGACGCTGGAATCCTGCCCGCACTACCTCGCCTTCTCTAAAGAAGACGTCGCCGAGAAGGGACCCTTTCTCAAGGTCAACCCCAGTCTGAAATCGCCCGAGGAGGTCCAGCGACTCTGGGACGCCGTCCGGGACGGCACCATCGACCTCATCGCCAGCGAGCACTTCCCGACCTACCGGGAGAACAGGGAGCGCGGGTGGGAAAACATCTGGGAACCGTACGCGGGACTCCCCTCGATCGAGACGATGCTGGAGTTCCTCGTCAGCGAGGGTGTCCACGAGGGCCGACTCTCCTGGCCGCGCCTGTGCGAACTGGTGTGTGCCCGTCCCGCCGCGGAGGCGGGCGTTTTCCCGCGAAAGGGACTCGTCCGCGAGGGGACCGACGCAGATATCGTGCTCCTTCGCGAGGAATCCTGGACCGTCTCCGCCGACGACCTGGCGTACAACGGTGGCTGGACGCCCTACGAGGGTCGGAAGTGGACCGCACGGGTCGATACCGTCATCGCTGGCGGTGCAATTGCCGCCCGTGACCACGAGGTGCATTCGGAACCCGGCGACGGCGAGTTCCTCCACCGGGGTCCGCGAGGGTGACGGCATCCGAGAACTGCGACGTCGCGTCCTTTTTATAGCCACACGGAATTGTACACGATATGGCGATGGAGCACGTCACCACCCTGGAGTGTACCCTGTGTGGCGCGGAGTACGACCCCGGGCAGATCATCTACACGTGTGACAACCACGAGGGGACACGAGGCGTACTGGAAGTAAAGTACGACTACGAAGTCGTCCACGAGAACTTCGACGCGGACCTCGACGGGACGATTCCGTCCCAGTGGAAGTACGAGGCGTTTCTCCCGGTGGACGACGAGGCGGACCCGGTCACCCTCAACGAGGGCGGATCCGACCTCTTCGAGGCACCGACGCTCAGCGAGGAACTGGGCGTGGAGACGCTGGTCAAAGACGACGGCCGCAACCCCACCGGCTGTTTCAAGGACCGCGCTTCCTCCGTGGCCGTCACCAAGGCCCGCCACGCCGGCCGCGATATCATCACCTGTGCCTCGACCGGCAACGCCGCCGCGTCGCTGTGCGGGTACGCCGCGCGCGGCGGACTGGACTGTCGCATCTTCGTTCCGGGGTCGGCGCCGGAGGGCAAGCTCGCACAGCCGCTCGTCTACGGTGCGGACGTCCTCGCCGTCGAGGGGACCTACGACGAGGCCTACGACCTGAGCGTCGAGGTCACCGAACAGTACGGCTGGTACAACCGCAACGCCGCGATCAACCCCTTCCAGGTCGAGGGCAAGCGAACCGCCGGCCTCGAACTCGCGGAGCAGTCCCTGGTCCGGGGCGACATCCCCGACTGGGTGGTCTTCTCGATGGGCGACGGCTGTACGATCGCGGGTGCCTGGAAGGGACTCCGGGAGTTCCACGAACTCGGCTTTGTCGACGAGGCCCCGCGGATGCTCGGCGTACAGGCCGAGGGTGCGACCGCCATCCACGATACCTTCCACGGCTCCGACGACGTCTCGGACGTCGCCGAGACGATGGCTGACTCCATCGCCGTCGGCGTCCCCCGCAATGTCGTGAAAGCCTGCCGTGCGCTCGAAGAGAGCGGCGGGACCTCGGTGCTGGTCTCGGACGAGGACATCATGGCAGCCGAGGTCCTGCTCGGCAGCACCGAAGGAATCTACGCAGAGCCCGCAGCCGCGGCGCCAGTCGCGGGCGTCCAGGAAGCGCGGGACCGGGGCATCATCGATAGCGGCGATACCGTGGTCGTGGCCTCGACCGGATTCGGGCTGAAGGACACCGAGGGTGCAAAACAGGCGACCGGTGGCGTCGAACGGATCGATCCGGACATAGCGGAGGTCGAACGGCTGTACGGGACCGCAGAGCGGGCCGCTGCAGACGACTGACCGGGACCGCCAGCTGTTACGAACTGAGAAAGTCGTTCAGTATTGCGAATTCGGCCGGCGAGAGGATAACCTCGGTCGTCACACCATCCACACCGTCGAAGGTATCGTCCAGTGTGAGGACGGTATTCACCTCGTCGCCGAGGGCGACATCGGCATAGTAGCCGTCCCAGGCGTCGATGTCCAACTCCGCACTCCGCGCGAGTGCATCCCTGACGTCGGTCTCCGACATGCGTTCGCGCCAGTCTACCCGCTTCGAGTCCATGAAATTCAGCATCATGTCCGCGGCCGTCGCGTTATCGAACCCGTAGTAGCCGGTCAGGACCGCGTGTGAACCGAGGACGACGGGATACGGAACGACGGCGTCGATATCACCGCGTATTGCCTCCCGGAGACAGGACAGCGCCCGGTCGCTGACCGGGGTGTCGGCGTGTGCGAGTGCGACGACGCCGACGTCTATCAGATACGGTCCATCCGGCTTACTCATGCTGATACTCTCCGCCCTTGACACCGTCGCGGATGCGCTGGGCGTGTTCCCGTGCAATCGGGTGGAGGTCGTCCTCCGGGGCTACCTGGTCGGGGTTCCTGGACGCCGAGTCGATGAGTTGCTCCATCCCCTCGATGATCGCCTCGGGGTCGTCCTCTGGCTCGACGACCGCTCTCCCGTCTTCGGCACGCACCTCGACCTCCGTTCCCGGGGTGACGCCGAGGCGCTCGCGCACCTCCTTCGGGAGAACGATCCGTCCCTTGTCGTCTACTGTCGGCATGCTCCCACAATAGGTGGGAAACGACGTAAACCTTCGGGCGTCGCTACATATAGCCGTCCGCGAACTCGTCGATCATCAGCTCGGGGTCGTCACCCAGCGGGTAGAGGATGGGGCACTGGCAGCCGTTCTCGGCGTACTCGCGGACCTTCTGGCGGCACTCCTCGGGCGTGCCGCTGGCGGTCAGTTTCCGCACGACGTCGTCGGGGACGAGGTGCATACCCTCCTTGATGTCCTCCTTGTCGGCGGGCCAGCCGCCGATGGCCTCTCCCACCTCGTCGATGAGGTCCTGGCTGACGCCGCTCGCTTTCATGATGTGGGGTTGCTGGCCGAGGTACTGGGTGATGAGTTCCCGCGCGTTGTCCAGTGCCACGTCGGCGTCGTGGTCCATCGAGCAGACCACGAGCTGGGGGCGGTCGACGTCCTCCAGGGATCGGTCGCCCCGCTCGGCACCCGTCTCGAGTGCGTCGAGTGCCTTCTGGTTGTACTCGGGGCTGACAAGGTAGTTCAGCACGACGCCGTCGGCGAAGTGGCCGGTGAGTTCGAGCATCTTGAAGCCTGTCGCGCCGACGTAGACGGGGACGGTGCGGGGGCCTGCGTCGCCGTGGACCACGTCGAGTTCGACGTCGCGCATCTGGACGAACTCGCCGTCGTAGGTGACGTTCTCCATGTCCAGGAGGTCCTGGACGACCTCGACGCACTCGCGCATCGCGCGCAGGGCGCCGCTACGGTCGATGCCGACCTTCTCTGCGAGGGGGTCCCACCAGGCGCCGATCCCACAGAGGATACGGTCGGGACCGGCCAGTTCCTCCAGGGTGCTCATCGTCTGAGCGATGAGCGCCGCGTTGCGCGTCCAGTTGTTGATGACGCCCGAGCCGATCCTGATGTCGTCCGTAACCGCTGCGTAGGCAGCCATCGGCGTGATGGCGTCGCGGGCGAGGCGGGACTCTGCCTGCCAGACCTCGTCGAAGCCCCGTTCCTCCGCGTACTGGACCAGCTCCATGTTCTCGCGGATGGAGTGTTTGTCCTGGAGATACATGCCGACGCGGTCGCCCCTGTCACTGACTCGCTTACTGTCGCTCATGGAACCGTCCGGAAAATACACGCAGGGCAGACATATAACTATGGGCCGGCGGAAATATCGCGGGTTGACACGACCGTAGCCGCCGGGCACAAGCTTTATCGCCCGGCCCGGAGTCCCACAACGTGCACACCGTAGCGGCATAGTCAGGAGTGTCCCCACAGATGCAAACAGACCTTCGCGGCAAAGATCTCATCACGGTACAGGAGCGGAGCAAAGAGGAACTGACGTCGGTGCTCGACGTGGGTGACCAGCTCAAAGCCGAGTTCGCCGCAGACCAGTGGGCCCACTTCGGTGCTCTCCAGGGGTACTCGCTGTTCGAGCTCTTCTACAACACCTCGACGCGGACCCGTTCGTCCTTCGAGGCGGGCATCAACCAACTGGGTGGCTACCCCCACATCATGTCGCCCGACCAGCTCCAGCTCGAACACGGCGAGTCGGCCCGCGAGACGGCGAAGGTACTCTCGCGGTACGGCCACGCCCTGGCCGTCCGCGTACTCGGTGCTGCCGTCGACTTCGAGTACCCGAAAGGCACGGAGATCATGCGTGACTACCAGTCCGGGGCCGACATCCCCGTCTACAACATGCAGTGTGACACCTATCACCCGTGTCAGACGCTCGCAGACCTCCAGACGGTCCGGGAGCGGAAAGGCTCCATCTCCGACGTGCACTTCACCATCTCGTATGCGTACGCGCCGGAGGTCCGCCGTCCCGTGAGCGTCCCACACTCCTCGATTCTCGGGTTCACGAAGATGGGTGCCGACGTCACCCTCGCCCACCCCGAGGACATCGACCTCGACCCCGAGATAGTCGACCAGGCCCGGGCGAACGCCGACCGTGCGAACGTCGATTTCACCGTCGAACACGACATGGAGCGGGCCTTCGCGGACGCGGACGTGGTCTACCCGAAACACTGGGTTTCCTACAAGGTCGGCGAGCGCGGGACAGAGGAAGAAAAAGAGATCCACGACCAGCACACCGACTGGATCTGTGACGAGGCGATGCTCGATCACGCCGAGGACAACGCCATCTACATGCACTGCCTGCCGGCAAAGCGAGGGTACGAGGCGACCGACGCGGTCATGGACGGCCCGCAATCGGTCATCTACGACCAGGCCGAAAACCGGATGCACGCCCAGAAGGGTCTGATGTTGCTGACAATGGGCGGCCGCGGCTGGTAAGATGGCCGACGACTCCTCCCCGGAGACCGGGCCCGAGTCGGAGACAGCCTACGAGCCGATCGGACCGGAACCGAACTTCGACCTCGACGTGAAGGCCCCCGAATTCTGGGGGTCGCCCCGTGAGAAACCACTCTGTGTCATCGCACTGGGTGGAAATGCGCTCGTCCCGCCCGGTGCCGAGGGGACCTTCGAGGAACAGATGAACGCAGTCGAGCGGACCGCCGAGTGCATCGTGGACGTGATGATCGCCGGCTACAAGGTGGTGCTCACGCACGGCAACGGCCCGCAGGTGGGGGCACTGCTGCTCCAGCAGGAACAGGGGGAACCGCCCGCACAGCCCCTGGAAGTCTGTGGGGCCATGTCCCAGGGCCAGATCGGGTACATGCTCTCCCAGCACATGTACCGCCAGCTCGAACGGAAGTGGAAACACGTCCCGGTGGCCTGTCTCGTCACGCAGTCGATAATCGACCCCGACGACCCCGCGCTGGAGGAACCGACGAAGCCGGTCGGCCCGTTCGTCGACGAGACCAAAGCCGAGGAGATGCGTGCGGCGGGGATGACGGTAAAGAAGGTCCGGGACACCGGCGGCCGGGATTTCCGCCGGGTCGTGCCGTCCCCGGAGCCGAAAGGGATCGTCGAGGAGGTCCCGGTCAAGCGACTGATCGACCAGCGCGACCTCGTGATCTGTGGCGGCGGTGGCGGCGTCCCGGTCGAACGGGACCGCGGGCACATCGACGGTCACGACGCAGTCGTCGACAAGGACCTGCTCACGCAGGTGATCGGACAGACCCTGGACGCGAACAACCTGGTGATTCTCACCGACGAGGACGGCGTCTACGTCGACTACGGGACCCCGGACGAGCGCCTGCTCGACGAGGTTCGGAGCGACGACCTCCGGGAGTACCAGGACGGCGGACAGTTTCCCGAAGGGAGCATGGGGCCGAAAGTGGAGGCCGCAATCCGGTTCGTGGAGGGCCAGTCCCGCCGCGAGCGAAAGGCTATCATCGCCTCCCTGGACGACGCGCTCGACGCGCTCGAAGGTGAGGCCGGCACGACTGTCGTCGCGGCCGAGTGAGAGGACAGGACAGGACAGGACAGGACAGATAAAAATACGTTCGCCGGTCCTCGCCTACAGTTCCAGTCCGAGTGCCGCGTAGACGTCACAGGCGCGAACGACGTTCTCGACGTCCACGCGTTCGTTCGCGGCGTGTGCCCACTCCTCGCGGGAGGGTCCGAATCCGATCGTCGGAACCCCCGCGACGCCCATCGTGTAGTTGCCGCTCGTGGAGAAGGTCCACTTCCTGATCTCGACGTCGCTGTCCAGCACTGCGTCGACGACGTCGTGTGTTTCCTGGACGAGCGGGTGGTCCTCCTCCAGTAGCCAGGTCGGGTAGTACTTCTTCGACTCCATCTCGTAGCCCGTCCACGTCGGGCGGTCGAACGTGAGCGTCTCGACGGCGGCATCGACCTCGTCGCCGTACTCGTTTCTGGCCGCCTCGATGGCGTCCTCGAGTTCGGCGTGGGCCGTCTCCTCGTCTTCGCCGATGGTGAGTCGGCGGTCGACGTATATCGTCGCTCCCGCCGGGACCGCGTTGTTCGACGGGGTGTCGACCTCGACGTTCGTCGCTGCGATGGTGCCGGCCCCGAGGAAGTCGTGCTCGTTCGTCTCCGCGTTCAGTTCCTCGATACGGTCCAGAATCTCGGCGGCGTGGTACAGTGGATTGACGCCACGCTCGGGTGCGCTTGCGTGACACGAGGCCCCCTGGAGGTCGATCCGCAACTCGCAGCGCCCGCGATGGCCTCTCTTGACGTCCATCTCGGAGGCCTCGCCGATGACGACGGCCTCCCAGTCGACGTCCATCGCACCGAACACGTACTTCATCGCGTGGCCCTCGCTGACCTCCTCCATCAGTTCGCCCGTCACGTAGACGTCGTGTTTCGGGGTGAGATCGAGATTCGCCAGCGCTCCCCCGCCGTAGACCATCGCCGCCATCGCGCACTTCATGTCCGCGGTGCCCAGCCCGTACATCTCGCCGTCCGTGATGTAGGGCGTGTACGGGTCGGCGTCCCACTGGTCGATGTCGCCGTAGCCCACCGTGTCGATGTGCGAGTTGAAGATGACCGCGCCGTCCTCGCGACCCTCGATGACCCCGTGTACGTTCCCGAACTCGTCGATGAAGGCGTCGTCGAAGCCCAGCGTCTCCATTTCGGCGAGGACGCGTCTGGCGACTTCTTCCTCGTCGTCGCCGACCGTCGTCGCAGAGGGGATTGCGACGATGTCCTGCAGGAACTCGATACACTCCTGGCGATGGTCGGCGACCCACTCACGGATGGCCGGCTTGGCGTCTGCGAGGCTCATGGCGATGGACGTACGTTCAGTTGACGGGGATATAAAGACTGCGAGCCAGGGCGGACACTCGAACGTTTCAAGTCGGCAGGTCCGCAGCAACAGGTATGGACGACCTCCGTATTGACGGACAGCGTCTGCGCGAGCGGTTCGACGCGTTCAACGAAATCGGCGCGACCGAGGCCGGCGGTGTCGACCGGCCGGCGCTCTCGGACGCGAACCGGGAGGCCCGCGACAGACTCCTCGACTGGTTCGAGGAGGCCGGTCTGTCGGTGACAGTCGACGAGATGGGCAACATCTTCGGCCGACGTGACGGGAACCGCGAGTGTCTCCCACCCGTCCTCTTCGGGTCACACGTCGACAGCCAGTACAACGGCGGCCGTTTCGACGGTGTGGTCGGCGTCCTCGGTGCACTGGAAGTCGTCGAATCCCTGAACGACGCCGGCAGACGGACCGACCGGCCGCTGGAGATCGTCTCCTGGACCAACGAGGAGGGTGTGCGATTCCAGCCGGACCTGCTTGGAAGCGGCGTCTTTGCCGGGAAATTCGACACCGAATTCGCGCACTCGCGGGAGGACCAGGCGGGCAAGACCGTCGAAGAAGAACTGGAACGCATCGGCTACAAGGGCGACCGACCCTGCGAGCCCCGGGATATTCACCGGTATTTCGAGTTACACGTCGAGCAGGGACCGTACCTCGACGACCGGGATCTGTCCGTGGCGGCTGTCGAGGGGGTCTTCGGGTTCTCGTGGCTGGAGGTCACCTTCGAGGGCAAGGCCGACCACGCCGGGCCCACGCCGATGGATTCCCGCCAGGACGCGCTCGTCGGTGCCAGCGACGTGGTGGCTGCGGTGCGTCGGCTCACCGCCACAGGGGGCGATGACCTGGTGGGAACCGTCGGGAGCGTGGACGTCTGGCCGGATTCGATCAACGTCATCCCCGAAGTCGTCGAGTTCACGGTCGACCTCCGGTCGGCCGACGACGCGGTCGTCGACGCTGCCGTCGAGCGCGTGAGAGACGAGATCGAGTGGGCAGCGACGCGCGAGGGACTCGACTACGACTGCGAGGAACTCATGCGGGTCGACGCGGCCACCTTCGACGACGACTGCGTCGGGACGGTCCTGGCGGCGATGCGGGAGGCCGGGTACGAGGAAACGCAGTTGACGAGTGGTGCGGGCCACGACGCGAGCTATCTGAACGACGTCTGTCCGACCGCCATGATCTTCGTTCCGAGCGTCGACGGCGTCAGCCACCGCGAGAGCGAGTTCACCGAGTGGGAGGATGTCGTCGCCGGCGTCGACGTTCTCGGGCGTGCAGTGGTGAAATCGGCCACGGTGTAAACGCTTTTACGCGTCGATGGACTTGGTGGGTGTGGTATGATACTCTCGGGAACCGTCGTCCCAGATTCGTCTACGCTTCTTGCCGACGGTGCTATCGTGGTCGAGGGGTCGGAGGTCGCTGCGGTCGGTGACCGCGGTGACATCCTCGACCGCTATCCCGACCACCGCGAGGAGCGCTACGACGTCCTGGTACCGGGGCACGTGGGCGCCCACATCCACTCGGTCCAGAGTCTCGGGCGGGGCATCGCAGACGACACGGAACTGCTCGACTGGTTGTTCGACTACATCCTCCCGATGGAGGCGACGCTTACGGCCGCCGAGATGGAGGTCGCCGCCAAACTGGGCTACCTGGAACTGATCGAGAGCGGGACGACGACGGCCATCGACCACCTCTCGGTCGCACACGCCGACCGTGCCTTCGAGGCGGCAGGCGAGATGGGCATCCGTGGGGTGCTCGGGAAGGTGCTGATGGACCAGCGCTCGCCGGACGGTCTGCTCGAAGACACCGACGACGCCCTCGCGGAGTCCGAACGACTCATCCGGGAGTATCACGACACCCACGGCGGGCGGATCCGGTACGCCGTCACGCCCCGCTTTGCCGTCTCGTGCACCGAGGCGTGTCTGCGGGGTGCCCGGGAACTGGCTGACAGATACGATGGCGTGCGGATCCACACACACGCCAGCGAAAACCGGAGCGAGATAGCGACCGTCGAGGAGGATACCGGGATGCGGAACATCCACTGGCTCGACGAGGTAGGACTGACCGGCGAGGACGTCGTACTCGCACACTGTGTCTGGACCGACGACGAGGAGCGCGAGGTCCTGGCCGAGACCGGGACCCACGTCACGCACTGCCCGTCTTCGAACATGAAACTCGCGAGCGGTATCGCACCGATCCCCGACTACCTCGACCGGGGGATCAACGTGGCGCTGGGCAACGACGGACCGCCGTGCAACAACACGCTCGACCCCTTCACCGAGATGCGCCAGGCGAGCCTCCTCGGAAAGGTCGACTGTCTCGATCCGACCGTGACGCCCGCGGCGACCCTCTTCGAGATGGCCACGATAAACGGCGCGAAGGCGGCGGGATTCGACCGGCTGGGAAGACTCCGCGAGGGCTGGCGGGCCGACATCGTCGGCCTGACGGTCGACGTCACGCGTGCGACACCGCTGCACGACGTGCTCTCGCACCTGGTCTTTGGCGCACGGGCCTCGGACGTGCAGTTCACGATGGTCGACGGCGAGGTGTTGCTGTCGGACGGGGAGGTGCAGGTCGCGGACGCCCCCGCCATCCGGGCAGAGGCCCAGCGGATTGCGGAGAGTCTCGACCTCGAAGAGGCCAGAGAGAGCGCACAGCAGGTGAAACCGTAGGCCTCTGTTTGGGATTGTGCGGACAGAGGGAGCGCCAGCGAGAGCATTTATTGTGGCCCGTCACGAATCGGGCACCGTGGAACTCGATGTCAGCGGCCTGGTCTGTCCGCAGTCCTCCGCCGTCGTCCGCCGGTGTCTGGCGGAACTAGACCCGGGTGAGGAACTGGTCGTCACCGGGGACTATCCGCCAGCAGAGCGGAGCATCCGCAGGTCCTGTTACAAGCACGGCTTCGAGGTCAGGGAGGGACCGCCGACGGAGGATGAGACCGAATTCTCGCTCCGGATCGTCGTCACGGAATCCTCGTCACTGGGCGGCGAGCGCCAGTCCGAGCGCGAAGCGTAGTGGCGTCGGTGGCTTGTCCGGGAGGCCAAACTTTCGAGTGCTGGCGGGAACGAACTCGGACAATGCCGGTCCGTGGACGGCCACTTTCAGTCTGGCTCCTGGGGGTACTGCTCGGGCAGCTTTCGGTTCGTGGATTCGTCGGCGGTGGTGCCCTCGTGGTAGACCATTCCGGCAGAATCGTCGGGACCTCGACCACCCCACTCGATACTATCCCGGTCAGTGACTTCCTCGTTCCCGGTCTCGTCCTGATTCTCGCGTTCGGTCTCTTGCCTGCGAGCGTCTGCTACGGCCTCTATGCGGGCCGTCGGTGGGCATGGCTGGCAGCTATCGCTGTCTCGCTGGCACTTCTACTGTGGATCGTCGTCGAGGTACTTCTCGGTTTTTTGCGGCCAACAGTGTTCCTGAACCTCGGGACGGCGATCGGTATCGGCGGAGTCGCGATGTACCCGGCAGTTCGACGTGACCTCCGTGGCGCGAGGAAGTAGCCTCTCCAGCCCCGTCTCGGCTGGAATAATTGGCACGGGTGCCAACCATTATAAGTGACGCTGTACATATTCCACGAACGAGGCGGTGCGTCCTCGACCGACTACTGTCCGGTTGCGCTCGTCCGGACTGCCGGACGCGGGCGGTCGGACGGCTGTCGGTCGGGTGCGCGAAGTAACGGAGGGATACTCGTGGAAATCGAACTGAATATAAACGGAACGCCGACGACGATGGAGGCCGACGAGGAGGAGGACCTGGCGACAGCACTGCGGGCGGCCGGGTACAAGGGCGTCAAGTGTGGCTGTGACGGCGGCGTCTGTGGCGCCTCGAAGGTCATCATCGACGGCGAGGCGCGGATGGCCTGCGGAACCCCCGCCCGGGAGGCCGATGGCAGCGAGATAGAGACCATCGAGAACCTCGGCACTCAGGAAGACCTGCACCCGATCCAGCAGTCCTTCGTCGACCACTTCGCGGTCCAGTGTGGGTTCTGTATCCCGGGGATGATCATGGAGGCGAAGGACCTCCTCTCGGAGAACCCCGACCCCTCCGAGCGCGAAATCCGGGCGGCCATCGACGACAACGTCTGCCGGTGTACGGGCTACCAGAAACCGGTCGAGGCGATTCGCGACGCGGCCGGCCGACTCGACGGCGGGGCCGTCACGACCGACGGGGGCAACGCGAGCAACGAGGACTCCCCGACCGGAGGTAATTACAGTGACTGACAACGATACGCGACCCGACGGCGGCACAGCGTCCCGCGCGGACGCCGACGCGGAGGTAGACGACATCGAGGGTTCGCTGGACGTCGACGAGCCCGCGAACAACCGACTCGACCCCGAGGAGCGAAAGAGCGTTTCCCGGCCGACGGAGAAACACGACGACCGCAAACTCGTCACAGGGGAGGCGAAGTACACCGCCGACTACGACGAACAGTTCCCGGATCTGGCCCACGCGTCGGTGGTGCGCAGCGACATCCCACACGGACGGGTCGTGGATATCGACACGAGCAGGGCCGAGTCGATAGACGGCGTACTGGCCGTCCTGACGCCCTGGTCAGAGGAGGTTCCGGACACGAAGTACACCAGTGCCGGCCAGTCCTACCCCGAACCCAGCCCGTGGGACATGAACGTCCTCAACGACAAAGTGCGGTACGTCGGCGACCCGATCGCGGCAGTCGCCGCTGAAGACGCCGAGACGGCCGAGGCCGCAGCCGAGGCGGTCGAAATCGAATACGAGGAACACGAGCACGTCCTCGACGCCGAGGCGGCCTTCGACGAGGACGCCCCGCAACTGTTCGATCCCGATGACGTCGAGAACAAGATCGTCGGTCACGACTACGAGCGCAACCGGATGTCCCACATCGGCGGGACGCTGGGTAACGTCGACGCCGCCTACGACCGCGATGACGTCCACGTCCACGAATCGGAGTGGGAGACGATCCGCCAGTCCCACGCCCAGGTCGAACTCCACACCACCCTCGCGTACACCGACGAGGACGACCGGAAAGTCGTCATCACGAGCACCCAGGTACCGAACCACACGCGCCGGCAACTCTCGCACCTGTTCGACATCCCGATCCGCGACATCCGCGTCAAGAAACCCCGCGTGGGCGGCGGGTTCGGCGGCAAGCAGGCGATGGTCGTGGAACCGATTCCGATGGCGCTGATGCTCGCCACGGGACGGCCCGTCATCTACGAGGCCACCCGCGAGGAGGAGTTCCAGGCGATGCGCTCGCGCCATCCCATGGCGGTGTGTGCCAAGAGCGCGGTCACCGAGGACGGCGACATCGAGGCCCTGGAACTGTACGCCCTCTCGAACACCGGTGCCTACGGGAGCCACGGAATGACAGTGGCCGGCAACGTCGGGAGCAAGCCCATGCCGCTGTACTCGAAGGTCGAGAACGTGCGCTTCGAGGCCGACGTCGTCCACACCAACACGCCCCAAACGGGCGCGATGCGCGGCTACGGCGCCCCCCAGGGCACGCTCGCGCTCGAAGGACACCTCGACGAGGTTGCCCGTGACCTGGGTCTGGACCCCATCGAACTCCGACAGGACCACTACATGGAGGAGGGCGACCTCGACGAGATCGCCGGGATGATGGGCGGCGAGGGCGCGGAGCGGGTCATCCGCTCGTGTGGCCTAGACGAGTGTGTCGAGCGCGGCATGGCGGCCATCGGCTGGAACGAGATCGAACAGCCCGACGCCGAGCACCTCCACCGCGGCGTCGGGATGGCCCTCTCGGCACAGGGGACCGGCGTCGCAGGCGACGAACTCGGCGGCGCACAGATCATGATGAACGAGGACGGCTCCTTCCACCTGATGGTGGGGGGCGTCGACATCGGCACGGGAGCCGACACCGCCTTCGTCCAAATCGCCGCCGAGGTGTTGGGCTGTGCCGAGCAGGACATCGTCGTCAAGACCTCCGACACGGACAACACGCCCTTCGATTACGGCGCCTACGCCTCCTCGACGACGTACATCAGCGGCCGCGCGGTCAAGAAGGCCGCCGAGGACGCCAAGGAGAAGATCCTCGAGTGGGCCTCGCGGATGCTCGACGAACCGGCAGCGAACCTCGACACGGCGGGCGGCGAGGTCTACAGCGAGGAGACGGGCGCGTCGGTCACCCTGGAGGAGGTCGGCTACGAGTCGGTCTACGGCGACGAGACGCGCGAACACATCCTCGGACAGGGCACCCACAGCACCGACGAGAGCCCGCCACCGTTCGCCGCGCAGTTCGCCGACGTGACCGTCGACGAGCGAACCGGGGAGTTCGATGTGAACAAACTGGTCGTCGCCGTCGACTGCGGCGTCGCGATCAACCCGGGGATGGCAGAAGGCCAGATCGAGGGTGCCAACCACATGAGCTACGAGATGGCGACCAACGAGGGCATCACCTTCGACGAGGATGGCCGCGCCGAGGTGTCCGACTACGACGACTACGAGTTCCCCACGGCCGCCGAGTCGCCGCCCATCGAGTCGATCCTCGTCGAGACCCACGAGCCGACGGGTCCCTTCGGGGCAAAGTCCGTCGCTGAAGTGCCCACGAACACGGTGCCGCCCGCGCTCTCGAACGCGGTTCGTGACGCCGTCGGGGTCCGGATCACGGAGATGCCCATCACCGCCGCGAAGATACGCGAGAAACTCTCCGAGTGACTCCCGGCCGGAACCTCTCCGGGAAAGCTATTTGTGGCACGTGACACCACGTGTGGCTATGCGATTGCGACAGTGTAGCACATCGAGTTCGGCCCGTCCGGAGGCTGGATCATGAGTAGTGACGAGGTGGATCTGGTGGTGCGGGGGACGCTGGTGAACGTCAACACCGGCACGCTGTCGAACACGGCGGTCGCGGTCGACGACGGCGAAGTCGTCGCACTCGAGGAGCGGCCTGCCGAGCGCGAGATCGAGACGGAGTACATCACGCCGGGGCTGATCGACGCCCACATGCACGTCGAGTCGTCGATGGTCACACTCCCGCGGTACGGCGCGGCGGTCGTACCCAAGGGCGTCACGAGCGTCATCCACGATCCCCACGAAATCGCGAACGTCCTGGGGGCCGAGGGCGTCCGGTCACTCATCACCGACGCCGCCCACACGCCACTGAAAGCGCGCATCACGGTTCCCTCGTCGGTGCCGGCGTCCCACCTCCAGGACGGCGGCGCGACCGTCGACGCGGCCGCAGTGGCCGACCTGCTCGAGGAAGACATCGTGACGGCGCTGGGCGAGGTGATGAACATCCCAGGCCTGCTGGCTGGCGACGAGGAAGTCCACGCCAAGATTGAGGCCGCCCGCGAGCGCGGATTGACCGTCGACGGCCACGCGCCCCGCGTCACCGGGAGTGACCTCCAAGAGGTCGCACGCTACCTCGACAACGACCACGAGAGCATCGCCCTCCCGGAGGCCCGCGAGAAGGTCGAGGCCGGGATGCGCGTCTACCTCAGAGAGGGGTCCGCGAGCAAGAATCTCGAGGACCTCGTGGCGCTCGTCGACGAGGTCGATTCCCGGCGGCTCTCGCTGTGCACGGACGACCGGGACGTCGTCGACCTCGTGGAGCTGGGCGGCGTCGACTACGTTGTCAGGAAAGCGATAGAACTGGGCGTCGATCCCGTCGAAGCCGTCCAGATGGCGACGCTCAATACAGCCGAGAGCTACGGGCTGCCCTTCGGTCGCGTGCAACCGGGCGCACCCGCCGATCTGGTGTTGCTGTCCGACCTGCGGTCCTGGGACGTCGACCACGTCGTCGTCGACGGCGAGGTCGATCCGACCGCGGGCGCCGGCGAACCGCCAGCCTCCGAGATCGCGACCGATACCGTCGCCTTCGACCCCGTCGACGCCGCCGACCTCGCGATCGAGCACGCCGGCCCCGGCCCGGTCGACGTACGGGTGGTCGACGCCGTCGGCGGACTCCAGACGGCCCGCATGGAGGCTACGGTCCCCGTCGAGACCGACGACCCTCCCGCCGGGACGCGTGGCGTCCTCGCGCCGGACAGGGAGTCGGACGTGCTCCCGATGGCGGTCATCGAGCGCCACGGCGGCGATGGAGGCATCGGTCGGGGGTTCGTCCACCGGCTGGGCCTCGCCCGTGGCGCGGTCGGGTCGACTGTCGCCCACGACGCCCACAACTGCATCGTGGCCGGGATCAGCCACGAGGCGATGGCACGCGTGGCGAACCACCTGCGGGACATCGAGGGTGGCGTCGCGGCCTACGATCCCGACCAAGAAACGGTGATGTCGCTCGCACTTCCGGTGGCGGGCCTGATGTCGGACGCCCCGCTGGCCGATGTCAAGGAACGCTTCGAGGCGGTCGAGGATCTCGCGCGTGACATCGGGCTGACCCACGAGGGCGGGCTGATGGAACTGTCCTTCCTCGCGCTGGAGGTCATCCCCGAGTACCGTTTGACCAACAACGGCCTCGTCGATGTCGAGGCCTTCGACTACGTCGATGTATTGGCCGACTGATACTGCCGGCTATAACTTCGTGAGGATATTCGACCACCCGCGGGGTCGAAATTCCTCATGGGCTTGTAGCCGGCAGTATGAGGTTCGAGCCGGGACAGCTTTCACCGGGTTCGCGAATCTTCGTACCGAGAGTAATTACTAAGTACCAGTTCCCGCAATTGGACACGTTCCAGCGATGGACGAGTCAACAACTGGCGTGGACAGGCGAAAGGTTCTCCGAACGCTCGGCGCAGCTGGCATCCTCGGACTGGCTGGCTGTGGCGGCGACGGCGGGGGCGGTGACGGTGGCGATGGAGGCAGCGAGGATGGTGATGACAGTAGCGACGGCAGTGACGGGAGCGATGGCGGCTCCTCCGACGGCGGCGGCATGGACTCGATCAACGCCCACTGGGTGTACATTTCGGAGATCGGCGACCTGGGCTGGTCGTGGGCACACAACGAGGGCCGGAAAGCCGTCGAAGAGGAGTTCGACTCGGTGAACACTGACTATACGGAGGCAGTCCCGCCCGGCGAATCGGAACGTGTCTTCGAACAGCTGGCCGGCGGCGATACCGACCTCGTTTTCGGGACGACCTTCGGCTACCAGGACCCGATGTTCAAAGTGGCGGAACAGTACACCGATACGATTTTCGAACACGCGACGGGGTTCCGGACCCGCGAGAACATGGGTCGGTACATGGGGCGCATCTATCAGCCCCGGTACCTGGCTGGCCAGGCCTGCGGGATGGTGACCGAGAACAACAACATCGGCTACGTTGCGGCGTTCCCGATCCCGGAGGTCGTCCGGTCGATCAACGCGATGACGCTCGGTGCACGCTCGGTCAACCCCGACGCGACCTTCAAGATCCGGTGGGTCAACGCGTGGTTCGACCCGCCGACCTCCCAGGAGGCTGCGAACTCACTGATCGACGAGAACTGCGACGTCATCGCCCAGGAACAGGACTCCCCGGCAGCGGTGAAAGCTGCCGCGGACGCCGGCGTCTGGGCCTCCGGGTACAACGCGCCGATGGGCGAGTTCGGCGGCGAGAAGTACCTGATCTCGCCGATCTGGGACTGGGCCGAGTTCTACGTCCCGGAGACCCAGGCAGTCCTCGATAGGACCTGGGAGTCCGACTTCTTCTGGGGCGGCATGGAGACCGGCGTCCCGACGCTCGACGAGTGGGGACCGAACGTCCCACAGGAGGTCAAAGATACTGTCGCCTCGACCGAGCAGGAGATCCTCGATGGGTCACTCGACATCTGGGAAGGGACCAAATTCGAGGGCGAGAGCGACGAGTTCCTCTTCCAGGAGATGTCAAGCTTCGTCGAGGGCGTTGAAGGCGAAGTGCCCGAGTAGGCACCCGAAAATCGATTGTCTCTATTCGTTGGTCGCGATGGCTTCGACCTCGATGGCCGCGCCCTTCGGCACGTTGCCCACCTCGATGGCGCTCCGTGCCGGCGGGTCCTCGTCGAAAAACTCCGCGTAGGTCTCGTTCATCTCGTCGAAGTCCTCGATGTCCTGCAGGAAGATGGTCATCTTGAGGACGTCGCTCATGTCCAGCCCCTCGGCGGCGAGGATGGCTTCGACGTTCGAGAGTGCCTGTTCGGTCTGGACGGAAACGGGTTCGTCGTCCAGCAGTTCCCCGTCGGTCGTGAGGGGCAACTGTCCGGCAGTGAAGAGGATGTCGCCGTTGGTCGTCGCCTGGCTGTACGCACCCACTGCGGCGGGCGCGTCGTCGGTACTGATTGTCCGTTTCATGTGCGAGCCGTCGTGGGCCGGTGTCTTGAAACCCGATGTTCAGTGTGTCGGACGCTTTTGTGCCTCGCACGACCCCCGGCCCGACCGCCTCCCGTACTCGTGGGGACGACCACCTGTGTTTTTACCCCTGGAACGAAAAGCAGTCCCAACGCAATCCCGGCAACGGGGAGGTCCCACAGTGCAGGTCGAACTCCAACTCAACGGCGAAATGAACACGTTCGAGGCGTCGAAGACCGACAGCCTGCTCGACGTTCTCCGGAAGAACGGCTACACGGGTGCCAAACGCGGCTGTGACACCGGTGCCTGTGGCTTCTGTACGGTCATCGTCGACGACGAACCACGGAATTCCTGTGTGATCCCGGCCGCAAAGGCCGACGGGAGCACCGTCGAAACCATCGAGGGACTCGGCTCCCAGACGGACCTCCATCCGGTCCAGGAAGCCTTCGTCAACCACTCGGCGCTGCAGTGTGGCTTCTGTATTCCGGGGATGATCATGCGCTCGAAGGCCCTCCTCGAGGAGAATCCGAGTCCCAGCAGAGCGGAGATCCGCGAGGGCCTCTCGGACAATCTCTGTCGCTGTACCGGCTACGAGAAGATCATCGACGCCGTCGAGGACGTAGCGGGCAGTGCGGCGGGCCAGTCGGGTGATTCCGCGGTCGTGACGGATGGCGGTGGTCCGGAATGAGCACTCCCGACGACACTGACGACGGTGACGAACCCGAACGGCTGGACGGTGGCGTCGTCGACCTGCAGGACCCCGACGAGTCGCTGGACCTGGGGACCTCGCTCTCCGACCGGGAGAACATCACGACCGACCAAGAGAAATACGACGCCCGGAAGATCGTCACGGGCGAGGCCCGGTACACGGCAGACTACCGCGACCGCTTTCCCGAACTCGCCGAGGCCAGGATCGTCCGGAGCGACATCCCCCACGGCCGGGTGATCGACATCGATACGAGCGGGGCCGAGGAGATGGACGGCGTCCACGCCGTGATCACTCCCTGGGACGACGTCGTTCCGGACACGCTGTACTCGCCGTCCGGCCAGTCCTATCCGGAACCGAGCCCCTGGGACACGCGCGTGTTGCGTGAACACGTGCGGTTCGTCGGCGACCCCATCGCGGCGGTGGCCGCCGAGGACAGGGACACCGCCGACCGCGCCGCACGGAAACTGGCTGTCGAGTACGAGGAGTACGACGCAGTCTTCGACATCTGGGAGGCCACTCGGCCCGACGCGCCACGGCTGTTCGACGATAGCGAGGTCGAAAACGAGACGACCGGCGCGGACTACGAGCGCAACCTCGAATCGCACTTCGAGGGCGAACTCGGAAATCCCGAACGCGTCTTCGAGGCGACAGGCGACGAACAGATCCTGGAGACCGAGTGGGAGACGCCATACCAGTCACACTGTGTCCCCGAACCCCACACGTCCATCGTCTACACCGACGAGGACGACCGCTACACCGTGATCACGGCGACGCAGGTGCCCTACCACACGCGTCGGCAACTCTCACACGTCTTCGACGTGCCGATCCGGGACGTTCGCGTGGTGAAGCCCCGGGTCGGCGCCGGATTCGGATCGAAACAGGAGATGGTCATCGAACCCATCGCCCTGGCGCTCCACCGGAAGGCCGGGCTCCCGGTCAAACTGGAGTGTACCCGCCAGGAGGAGTTCTACGCGATCAGGAACCGCCATCCGATGGCGTTACAGTTCAAAACGGCAGTCGACGAGGACGGCAACCCCCGGGCGATGGACCTCTACGTCCGGGAAAACTCCGGTGCCTACGGGACCCACGGCATGACCGTCGCGAGCAACGTCGGGACGAAGGCGATGCCGCTGTATCCCCGCGTTCCGCACATGCGCTTTGCTGGCGACGTCGTGCACACGAACCTCCCGATGGGAGCCGCACAGAGGGGGTACGGCGCACCACAGGGGATGTTCGTGGTCGAGGCCCACCTCGACGAACTGGCGCGCCGTCTCGGCGAGGATCCCGTCGAATACCGGAAACGCCACGCCGTCCGCGAGGGCGACACCGACCGCGCCGCGGCCATCCTCAAGGACGGCGACCGTTTCGAGCGAACGATCCGGTCGTGTGGCATCAGGGAGTGCATCGAACGGGGTGCCGACGCCATCGGGTACGACGACATCGACCAGCCCGGGGCCGAGCACCTGCACCGCGGCGTCGGGATGGCGCTCTGTGCCCAGGGCAGCGGCGTCGCGGGGAAGGAACTCGGTGCTGCCCAGCTCAAGATGAACGAGGACGGCAGCTTCATTCTCCAGGTCGGTGGCGTCGACGTCGGCAGCGGCAACGACACGATGTTCACACAGATTGCGGCGGAGACGCTCGGCTGTGAGCCCGACGACATCGTCGTCAAGTCCTCCGATACCGACATCGCGCCGTTCGATTACGGTGCCTACGCCTCCTCGACGACGTACATCAGCGGCCGCGCGGTCCAGAAGGCCGCCGCGGACGCCCGCGAGCGACTCCTCGAGTGGGGCGGGCGGCTGTTGGAGGAACCGGCGGAGAACCTGGCGACCGGTGGCGGCGAGGTCTACAGCGAGGAGACGGGCGCGTCGGTCACCCTGGAAGAGATCGGCTACGAATCGATCTACGGCGACGAGGACCGCGAGCACATCATGGGCCAGGGTCACCACGCGACCGACGAGAGCCCGCCACCCTTCGGCGCGCAGTTCCTCACGGCCGTCGTCGACGAGGAGACCGGCGAGTACGAGATCGAGGAGATGGTCTTCGCCGCCGACTGCGGTGTCGCGATCAACCCACCGCTGGTCGAGGGGCAGATCGAGGGGGGCGTCCACATGAGCTACGAGTTCGCGACCAGCGGGACCCTGTCGTTCGACGGGGAGGGCAACCCGGAGACGCTTGGATTCCGCCAGTACGGGATGCCCCGGCCGGACGAACAGCCCCCCATCGAGTCGATCATCGTCGAAACGCACGAGCCGACTGGCCCCTTCGGCGCGAAATCGATCGGCGAACTCCCCACCAACGGCGTGCCGCCAGCGCTCTCGAACGCCATCCGTGACGCAGTCGGGGTTCGGCTGACGTCGCTCCCCATCGAGGCCGAGGACGTGAAGGCTGCTCTCGACGAACAGCCGGACTGACGACCCGACAGCCGCTCCCGGCGAACGGGACGGCTGAAAACCGTTGGCCACACAGCCAGTCGGACCCCCACGAGGAATCGGTCGGAGAGCCAACGGTTATCTGGCGTCGGTGCGTTCCGGGCACGTATGGCGCACCTCGGATTCCTGTTGACGGGCGGACCGTTCGACAGCGAGCGGTGGCGGACGGCCTACGAGATGGGCCGGGCGGCGCTCGACGCCGGCCACGAGGTGACCTACTTCCACTACCTCGATGGGGCGCTCGTCCCGGTCGCTGGACAGGAGTTTCCCGACTGCTCGGACACCGGCCTCTACGACGAGATGCCGGTCGAGAAGTTCCGCGAACTCGTGGCCGACGGTGCCGAGGTCATCTGCTGTGGCCTCTGCGTCAGCGCCCGCGGAATCGACGCCGAAACCGACTACCCGGAGGGCGTCGAAATCGGTCTCCTGCCCGATCTGGCGGATATGCTGGGAACTGCAGACAGGGTGATCTCGCTATGAACCCGGGGGTGAGTCCCAGATGAAACGGGACGTGCTCGTGATGCTCACCCGTGCCCCCTACGGCCGCGTTCACGTGCCGGAGGGCCTGCGGGCCGCCCGCGGCGTGGCGGCCGGATTCGATCGTCACGACGTGACAGTGGCGTTCGTCGCGGACGGCGTCTACGCCGCCCGGGAAGCGGTCGACCGCGAGGCGCTGAACATGCCCGGCCACATCGCGGACCTGCTCGCCGAGGACGGCGAGATGGTCGTCGACGAGGCGGCGATGGCTGCACGCGATGTCCGGCCGGCGGAGATCGCCGGGGACATCGCCGTCGAGTCGGGCGAACGGATAGCCGACCGCGTCCGCGCTGCGGACCACACACTGGATTTCTGACAATGCTCTATCTCGTCGACGAACCGATGGCAGACCTCGCGTTCCGGACGATTGCCGGTGACGAAGATCCGCGTATCGCACTGATTCAGGACGGTGTGTTGCTGGCATCCAGGGCAGCCGCGGAAGTCGATGCCCCCATCTACGCCGTCGCGAAAGACGTCGAGGTCAGAGGCGTCGACCTGCCGTCGGAGATAGAGCCCGTCCCGTACGACACATTGATAGAACTGGTCGTCGAACACGAAACCAAGTCGTTCGTATGAACCTCTTCGAGGACGTCTCCGAGATGGTCGCCGACGGCAAGCCTGCGGCCATGCTGACAGTCGTCGACAAGGAGGGATCTGCGCCCCGTGACGTGGGAACGCGGATGGTTGTCACGGAAGAGTCGGAGCACGGCACAATCGGCGGGGGCACCGTCGAGAGCCTCGCCGTCGACGAGGCCCGCGCGGTCCTGGCCGGCGAGGCCGAACCGGGCGTCCGCACCTACGAACTCGACCCGGACGGGAACACTGGCATGGTCTGTGGCGGGAAAATGGACGTCTTCGTCGACCGCCTCGAGGTCCGACCGCGCCTCTACATCGCGGGCGGTGGCCACATCAGCCAGGAACTCGCGCCGCTTGCCGACCGGCTCGGATACGAGATCACCGTCGTCGACGACCGCGAGGAGTACGCCGATCCCGACCTGTTTCCCGATACTGCGGACGTCCTCCACGGGAACTACGGTGACGTGCTCGCGGACCTGCCGATGACAGCGGAGACGGCCGTAGCGGTCGCGACACGGAGCGGGACATTCGACCAGCAGGCCGTCGGTGCGGCTCTCGACGGCGGCGCCGGCTACGTCGGGCTGGTCGCCAGCGACCGCAAGGCAGAGCGCGTCCTCGACTCGCTCGCGGATGACGGCTACAGCCGCGCCGCTCTGGCTCGCGTCCGGGCGCCCGTGGGGCTCGACCTCGGCGGCGGCAGCCCGCCGGACATCGCGCTCTCGATTCTCGCCGAGATCCACCGCGACCGCCACGACGCCACGGGCGACTCCGAGAACGGGCTGGACCTCGACGACCTGGTCGTCGTGCGCGGCGGGGGCGACCTGGGGAGTGGGGTCGTCTACCGGCTCCACGCGGCAGGCTATCCGGTCGTCGTCACCGAGGTCGGGGAACCCACAGTCGTCCGTCGCGCGGTCGCGTTCGGGACAGTGATGTACGAGGACTCGGTCACCGTCGAGGGTGTCACGGGCCGCCGCGCCGAGTCCGTCGACGAGGCCGTCACCATACTCGAGGCCGGTGACGTGCCCGTCATCGAGGACCCCGACGCGACAGTGGCGGAGGAACTCGACGCCGCAGTGGTGGTCGACGCCATCATGGCGAAGGGCAAGACCGACACCGGCACCCGCCGCGGGGACGCCGACGTCGTGATCGGACTCGGCCCGGGATTCGAGGCCGGCGAGGACGTCGACGCAGTCGTCGAGACGGACCGCGGGCACGAACTCGGCCGGGTTTTCTACGAGGGGACTGCGAGCGCCTACGACGGAACCCCGGGCGAACGCCGTGGTTACACCACCGAGCGCGTGTTGCGGGCCCCAGCAGCGGGTCAGTGGGAGACTGCGGTCGAAATCGGGGACGTCGTGTCCGCGGGGGCGGTCGTCGGCTCCGTCGGTGACCGGCCCGTCAGAGCCGAGATCGACGGGCTCGTTCGTGGGCTCGTCCACGACGGCGTGTCCGTCTCCGAGGGCGCGAAACTCGGCGACGTCGATCCGCGGGGGGCGGCCGTCGATCACGAGAAAATTTCCGACAAAGCGCTCTCGCTGGGCGGTGGCGTGCTGGAAGCCGTGTTGCGGTTGCGATGAGGGTTACAGCCGAACGGGGTCGATCTCGGGCTCTCTCAGTCGGACGCCGGTTCCGTCTGTGACCCGCCCGACCTCGCGGACGAAGACCCCTCTCTCGGCGAATTCGTCTTCGAGTGTGGCTGTGTGCTCGGGTGACACGGCGATCAGTAATCCGCCGCTGGTCTCGGCACTTTCGCCGTCTTCCAGTCCGTACCCGAACAGCCGCGAGAGTGCGGGCGTGCCGTCGATGACCGGCAGCCGCGTTATCTCGACACCGACGCCGGAACGGCTGCCGAGCACGCGTGCCTCGCCGCAGAGGCCGAAGCCGGTCACGTCCGTCGCCGCGGTGGCGTACGCCCGGGCCACGCGCGCAGCGTCGCGGTTGGGTGTCGTCATCCAGTCGAGGGCGTCCGCGGCTATGTCCCCGATCCCTCGGTCGGTCACGTCGCGGACACTGTCACCGAACTCGCCGTTACGGACGCGGTGTGCACCCATCGCGGGCTGTGTACCCAGTGGCTTCGTCAGGTAGAGCCGGTCGCCCGGCTGTGCGCCAGCGGTCGTCATGAACTGCCCGGGGTCGCCCGTGGCAGTGACGGCACCGCCAGCAATCGGCCACGGGTTCATGGTCGTGTGTCCGCCCGCGACGGTGCCCTCGACGTCCTCCAGCACGTCGGCCATGCCCGCGATGATCGCGGGCGCGCAGTCGGTGATCGCCCGGGGCAATGCGAGCACGACCATGCAGGTCAGGTTCTCCGTTGCACCGGTCGCGAACGCGTCGCTCGCGGCGTTGCACGCGGCGACGCGGCCGAAGTCGTAGGGATCGTCGGCGATCGGCGTGAAGAAATCCACCGTCCCGACGAGCGCGAGGTCCTCGCGGAGTCGTCTGGCGAAGGCGTCCTCGCCGACGCCGAACAGCAGGTCGTCGTCCGCCCGGTCCAGGCCTGCCTCCCGGAGTAGCGCTTCCAGGTCTCCTTGCCCGACCTTGCACGAACAGCCGTGCAGTTCCGCGAACTCGGTCAACGGCGGGTTCTCGCTTTCCTCCATGTCACCCGTCATTCCGAGGCAGCCTCGTCGGTCACCGTGATCGTCAACTCGAAGTCCTCGCCACCGTCGCTCTCCCCCGAAACCTCGAAGCCGTGTTTCCTGCACGTGCGGCGGAGGTTCTCCTCGGCGGGTGGATAGTCACCCCGGACGAGTAGCTGCTCGCCCGGGTCGAGATCTCCGAGCCGGTCCCGGACGATCAGCGCCGGCCGCGGACAGACCTCGCCGGTCACGTCGACCCGTTCCATGTCCTGCGATACTGCTCGCTCCCCGATAACAGTTTCTCCCGAAGGCTCTTTGTCGGGGCCGCGTTTGTCGACTCATGGATCTCGCGGGTGCGCTCGGTCTCCGCAATCGAGAGCTTGTCGCCTTCGTCGGCGCGGGCGGGAAGAAAACGGCGATGGCTCACCTCGTCGACGTCGCCCGCCGCCGGGACCTGTCGGTCGGATACACGACCACGACGCACACGCCACCACCTGCGGACCTGCCACTGGTAGTGGCAGAGGCCGGGGAGCTGCCGGCGGCGCTGGGGACTGCGCCCTCGCCGGTCGCCTTCGCTTCCCAGCGGGTGTCGGACCCCGAGCGGGCCGCACAGAAGGTCCGGGGATTCGAGGCGGGCGTTCTCGATGACCTCTTCGAATCCGCCCGGTTCGACTGGCTCCTGGTGAAAGCCGACGGCGCACGGCGCCGCGAGTTCAAGGCGCCCGGCCGGGACGAACCCGTTATTCCGCGTTCCGCAACACAGGTCCTGGCCGTCGCTTCCGTGCGCGCAATCGGCGAGTCGGTGGCGGCACCGACCGTTCACCGACCCGAACGCGTCGCTGCCATTGCCGGCATCGACGTCGGCGACGTCCTCACCACCGAGGTGGCGGGCCGCGTCCTGGCCAGCGACGAGGGCGGACTGAAGGGTGTGCCATCCGGGTCGACGGTGACGCCACTGATTAACAAGGCTGACACCCACTCACAGCGGGACCGAGCGAGAGACGCAATCCGGGAGGCACTCGCGAGGTCCGACCGGCTGGACCGGGGGCTGGTAACCTCCTTCGAGCGGGACTACTGCGAGGTCGTCGAGCCGTCCTGACCGGTATGCTCCGGAGTTACTCGGTCTCGCGGCTGTAGGATTGCAGCAGGGCGGAGGGGACCGCGAGCTGGTCGGTCTTCGTTCTCGCGACCGTGTACGAGAGGACGGCAATCGTCGCGAGGTAGGGGTAGGTCGCCATGATCGTCGGGTGGAACAGGAAGTTCAGGACGGGATTGAGCAGGTCGGCGAGGGGCGCCCCGGCTCCGAGCGTCAGTTCGAGGCTCTGGGAGCGCAACTGGAAGGCGTCGAGGAGTCCGAACAGGTACGCCCCGACGAAGACCCGGCTCGGACGCCACTGTGCGAAGATGACGAGCGCGACCGCGATCCAGCCACGCCCGGCGGTCATCCCTGGCACCCAGAGTTGGGAGAACGACAGCGAAAGGTGTGCACCGGCCGCGCCAGCGAACGCCCCGCCGACGAGGACGGCCAGATACCGCCGCCGGAAGACGTTGACGCCCATGGTGTCGGCCATCTCGGGGTCCTCGCCGACGGAGATGGTCTCCAGACCGAGATTGGTCCGGAACAGGAAGTACCAGGAGACCGGGATCAACAGGATTGCGAGGAAGTCAGTCGCGGTGCTCTGGAAGAAGGCCGGGCCGATGATCGGGATCTCGACGAGGACGGGGATACTCATCTGCGGGAACCCCGAGATGGAGTTTTCGACCCACGACTGGCCGAAAAACGTCGTCAACCCCGCCCCCAGGAGCGTCAGCATGACGCCACTGATCACCTGATTGGACTTCAGCGTGATACAGAGGAACGCGTGGATGAGCGCCAGGAGAACGCCGAGTCCGGTTCCGACCAGGAAGCCGAGCCAGTAATTGCCCGTGACGACTGTGGTGGCGAAGCCGCCGAGTGCGCCCACGAGCATCATCCCCTCGACCCCGAGGTTGAGGACGCCGGCGCGCTCGCTGATGACCTCGCCGAGGCCGGCGAGGATGAACACGGTGGCCGCCCGGACCGTCGCGTCGAGCAGCCCCGCGATGAATCCCGTCATCAGTCACCCCCCGCCGGCGTGCCCGGCGCACCACTCGTCTGGCCGCCGAGCGAGATGTCGACGCGGTAGCGTTTGAAGAACTCGGCCGTGATCAGAAAGAGGATGATGAGCGCCTGGATTACCTCGACGAGGGCTGCTGGCACGCCCAGCGCCACCTCCATGCTCGATCCGCCGACGATGAGCACCGAGAAAAAGATCGCGGCGAGCAACACCTTGAACGCGCCGTTCCGTCCGAGCAGGGCGATGACGATGGCAGTAAAGCCGTATCCCGGCGCGAAGTCGGCCCGCATCCGGCCCTGGACGCCGGCGATGTCGCTGAGTCCGGCGAAGGCTGCCAGCGCACCCGCCGCGACGAACACGAGTACGTAGACCTTGTACTTGCTCATCCCGGCCTGCTGTGCGGCCTCGGCGTTCGACCCGACGAACGTGATCTCGAAGCCCAGACGCGTCTTGGTCACGACGACGTACATCAACACGACCATGACCACGGCCAGGAGAAGCCCGGCGTGGACGCCGAGTCCGAACAGGTCGGGGATCGTCGCGGCCGCGGGCAGCTGCTCGGTCTGGGGGAAGTTGCCAGCCCCGCCCTGCATCGGCCCGCGGAGGAGATACTCCTTGAAGTTCAGGGCGACGAACGTCAGCAGCAGCGTCGTGATGATCTCGTTGATGTTCCACCGCGCCCGGAGCCAGCCGGGGATGCCCGCGAAGACGGCCCCGGCCGCGGCAGCAGCGAGGAACATCGCCGGCAGGAGGAGGAACGCCGGCCACGAGAGTGTGATCCCGACCCAGGTGCCGGCGAGCGCACCGATGATCAGCTGTCCCTCCGCACCGATGTTCCAGACCCCGGCCCGGAGGGGGAGATACACTGCGAGCCCGGTCAAGATAAGCGGGGCTGCCTTCTTGCCGACTTCGGTCAGGCCGAACTCGGTG
>JAHENO010000185.1 GCA_018609945.1 Haloarculaceae archaeon
ATCAATTCAGCAGCCTGGCGTTCGAGCCGCCTGATGGCCGGCTCGAACTCGGATGTCTTCTGTGACATCCTCTCAACGCTGGTGACCAACTCCGGTCAGCCACCCGTCTCGTGCACAAAATCTGTCGTTCCGAACTCCTGACTACAGCCGTTGGTATCTGACCAACCACGACCAAGTAGAGCACACACGAAACCCGAGACCCTGGTTATTAGTCCTGTTCCAAATCATTGATTGCGACCATTGTAATTCCTTCCCGGATCGACCAGAAGATGGAACGCAGTCAAACCGGTAATTCATTACAGCGGTCATTATGAATGGGTAGCTCAAGAATAGCCTCATGTGGACCCTGCCAGCTCCCAAGTGATGTCTTTTGCACCTGATCCCTCGTCCCAGAAAATAGAGAGTGCTGAAGTATCGCAGAAATCGAGATTGCATTCGCAAACGACTGGGTTTTACCACCGAATCTTCTACGCAGTGGAGCGCCGATCCGAGGTCGCTGCCTAGATGACGTGTCGGATCACGATTTATCGACATTTTAATTGCCAGTTCAGGACCGATGACGCTCGTATCAAGATACGCGAGGCACCATCCGTCTTTAGCTAAGACTCAAACCTCGGTTGCGTAGCGGTAGCGAGCATCTCTTGCAGTATCGGTCGTTGCTGATGGATTTTCTGTGCGTCTTTGATCAGCCGCTCCAACAACGGCGGTGGAGAGTAGCCGAGATACTCACCCAACTTGTCAAGGATGAGCTGAGCGTGCGACCGGCAGCCGTTGGTAGCTGACGACACAATCGTGCTCACGAACGACGCCAAAGATTTCGAGGAGTTCGACAGACATCCGGGGGTCATCATCGTTCCACAGACGGAACTCGACGCTGGCGAAGTAGCTGCCGCAGTCGCACGGATCGAACGGTCGGTCCCAGACCTCTCGAATCGGGTGTTGTATGCGACTAGTTGGACCTAGAGCTCCAGCGCCACCAGAGTGGACTGTCCGTCCCCGACATATATTCTCCCGTCGAGGCCGAGCGCGTCGAAGAAAGTCTCGCGGCCGAGCGCGGCCGTCGCGTGGCCGTCGGCGTCGACGGCGTAGAGGGTCCGGTCGGGACCGTCACCGTCGGGGGTGATCGCCTCGACGGCCACCGCGTCCTGTGTCGCTGCCGCCGGCCAGGCGTTGTTCGAGGGCGGGTCGAACCGCCAGCTGGCACCCCCCTCGGCGTCGTAGGCCGTCGCGCTGTCCATCCGGATACCCGAGCGCGTGTAGAGGCGCCCACGGCCGGGCGCGAGCAGGAGCCACTGGCCGTGGTGGTCGTGACGCCAGACCATCCTGCCATTGCCCGACAGCGCGGCGACAGTGCCCCCGCCGGCGTACAGCCGGTCGCCATCGAGGAGGAGTTCCCGGACGGGAACCGACCGGCGCCACTCGCGGTCGCCGGACGGTGCGAGTCCGTGCAGCGTCGCAGTCTCGTCATCGCCGGTCAGGTAGACGACGCGGTCGTCGCTGGCCACGACCTGCGTGGGCGGCCCCTGCTCGTAGGTGAACCGCTCTGATCCGTCGAAATCGAGGCCGACGAGACGCTCGCCCGCACCGACGTAGACGCCGTTTCGCACGGCGACGTCCTGCACGTCGTCGAACTCACGGGTCCAGCGGACCGTCCCGTCGGCCGCGTCGAGCGCGTAGATGGCCGTCGAGAGTGGCGACTCCGGGGTGGTGTGAGTCGGTGCCGGTGTCTCGCCGGGGGAGGGAAAAAACTCCAGGCCAGTCGCGACGACCGTGCCGTCGGCGGTCCCGACGACCGAGAGGCCGCGCTCGCGTCTGACCGACCAGCGTCGGTCGCCCGTCTCGCGCTCCAGCGCGTGGACGGCGCTCCACTCGCGCTCGTCGACGAACCCGGCGACCACGTAGACGCGCTCGTCGGTCACGGTGACACCCCACTGCCCGCGAGCGATCTGTTGGAAGGAACTGTGAGAGCCAAACACCGCTTCCCCCTCCGATTCTGTCTGCCAGAGCACCTCTTGCCCGCTCGGGTCCACCGCCGCGACAGCCGAGGGGCCGCCGTTAGTACTCAGCGTCGCGTAGAGGCGTTCCTCGTCCGACGTGAGCCCGAGAACGCTCCAACCATCGAAGGGCATCGTCCAGGCGGGCCCCCACTCTGGCGGGTCGTCGGGCGTCCGCGTCGGCACGTCATCGGGCGTGTCGGTTGCTGTGTCGTCGGGGGTTCCGGAAGACGGATCGCCGGGCGTCCGCGTCGGTGTCTCGTGAGGACTTGGCGTGGTCTCGGGCGACGCGGTTCTCCGACCGGACTGTCGGCTCAGGCAGCCACTCGCCGCGGCGAGGATCGCCGCACCGAGCCGGAGGGTCCGTCTGCGGGTGACCATGACCTGCTGTTATCGTGCCCGGACAAAGGGGCTGTCGGAGGCACAAAGACGCGTTTGACGTTGCAGGGTCCGAACGAATACTGTTAAGTTCGGTCTGCGATTGGCTTGAATCATCCGATGGAACCGCACCTGCCCGTGGTCCTCGCGGCGGTCGCCCTCCCGTTTCTCGGCGCGGCAGTGACGCCGGCACTCTTCCGTCTCGTCGGCGAGCGCGTCGGTGTCTTCGGCGCGCTCGTCGCGCTTTCGTCCTTTGGCCTCCTGGCCTCCCAGCGGGGCGCCAACGGAACCGTCTCGGTCCCCTGGATTCCCACGCTCGACGTCGCAGTTCGCTTTACCGTCGACGGCTGGGCGCTCCTGTTTGCCCTGCTCGCGTCGGGTATCGGCGTGCTCGTGTTCACATACTCGACATCCTACATGCACGGCGAACCCGGCCAGGCGCGCTACTACGCCACACTGTTGGCGTTCATGGGCTCGATTCTGGGCGTCGCCCTCGCCGCGGACCTGGTCGTGCTGTTCGTCTTCTGGGAGCTGACGAGCGTCTGTTCGTTCGTGCTCATCGGCCACTACACCGACGATGAGCAGTCCCGGAACTCCGCGCGGATGGCGATGGTCGTCACGGTCGGCGCGGGCCTGTGCCTGCTCGTGGGAGCCGTGGTACTCTCACTGGCCGCCGAGGCCGCGCTCGGGACCCGCACGTTCGATCTGGCGGCCATGCTCGCCGAACCCGACGCGATGCGGGCGGCCCTGCGTGAGGAGGGGCTGTACGTCCCGGTGCTCGTGCTCGTCGGAATCGCCGCGGGCGCGAAATCCGCGCAGGTGCCGCTACACTTCTGGCTGCCCAACGCGATGGTCGCGCCCACCCCCGTGTCGGCGTTCCTCCACTCGGCGACGATGGTCAAGGTCGGGGTGTACGTCCTCGGGCGCCTGCGGCCGCTGTTGCTCGGCGAGGGGTGGACGTTGCTGTTCGCGACGCTCGGGCTGGTGACG
>JAHENO010000186.1 GCA_018609945.1 Haloarculaceae archaeon
CACCTACGAGTACCTCCGGGGCCGCGAGTACGTCCCCGAGGGCGAGGCCTTCGAGGAGCGCAAGGCCTACTGGGAGTCCATCAAATCCGGCGACGACGCCGAGTACGACGACGTCGTCACAATCGACGTCGACGGCATGGACCCGCTGGTGACGTGGGGCATCAACCCCGGCCAGGTCATCGAGGTCTCGGAGCCGGTGCCCGCACCCGACGATTTCGAGGCCCGGACCGACCGCGAGGCCGCCCAGGACGCCCTCGATCACATGGGGCTGTCGCCGGGCGAGTCGATGCTGGGCTACGAAATCGACGTCGCGTTCCTGGGGACCTGCACGAACGGCCGCGTCCGGGACTTCGAGCGCGCCGCCGAGATTCTGGAGGGGCGGACCATCGACGACGGCGTGCGCGGGCTCGCCGTGCCGGGTTCGGAGACGGTCCGGACCGAGTGCGAGGCGCGTGGAATCGACGAGACGTTCATCGAGGCCGGCTTCCAGTGGCGCCGCGCCGGGTGTTCGATGTGCCTGGCGATGAACGACGACTCGCTGATCGGCGACGAGGTCTGTGCCTCCTCCTCGAACCGGAATTTCATCGGCCGGCAGGGTTCGAAAGAGGGCCGCACCGTGCTGATGAGCCCCGCCATGGTCGCCGCCGCGGCCGTCGAAGGCGCGGTCACGGACTGCCGACGCTTCTTCGACGACGACGTGGCGACGACCGTGACGGCCGACGACGTCGAGGAGGTGGCCGACTGATGGCAGACGACCAGCACATTACGGAAGTCGGCGGCACGGGCGTCCCCATTCCGGGCGACGACATCGACACCGACCAGATCCTCCCCGCGCGCTTCCTGAAGGAAGTCACCTTCGACAACATGGCGGATTACCTGTTCTACGACGTCCGCCGGAACGACGACGGGAGTTTCAACGACCACCCGCTCAACCGGTTCGAGGGGGCCTCGATCGCCGTGGTCAACTCGAATTTCGGGTGTGGCTCCTCGCGCGAGCACGCTCCCCAGGCAATGATGCGCTGGGGCATCGACGGCGTGGTCGGCGAATCCTTCGCCGAGATCTTCCGGGACAACTGCAAGTCCCTGGGGATTCCGGCCATCACCGCCGACCACGAGGCTGTCACGGACCTCCAGGAGTGGATCGAGGACAACCCCGACGGTGAAATCGAGATCGACGTCGAAGCCGAACAGGTGCGCTACGACGACACGGTCATCGAGGGCGAGATCGACCACGCGATGAAGGAGGCGCTGGTCGACGGTATCTGGGACACGACCGCGCTGATGTACTCGAACCTCGCGAAGGTCGAGCGGACCGCTGCCGAGTTGCCCTACGTTTCCTCCGGCGATTGATTTCCGGGCGTGCCGATCCTCACTGACGGTGTCCGACGGGACGGTGTACGTCAGTTGCGATGACCGGCACCTCTACACCCGTGGCGAGCCGTCTACTGACTGAGAGCCATCTCGCTGTATCCGGGAAGAGCCCCAGTTATTTGATATCGCGGCGCATAGCCGAACGCATGGCCGACTCCAAGCAGTCGACGCGGCGAGTGTTCCCGCCTGCCGGCGAGAGCACGGCGCCGGCGTGTTCCCACGAGGCGGTCCAGCAACTCGGCGTCGACGCCGGGCAGAACCGGTATCTCCGGTGCCGCGACTGCGAGGCCGTCATCGTGTCCTTCGCGGCGACGTCGCAGTGGGAGCAACAGCGGGAGGCACTCTCGCGGGAGCCGCGGGACTGGAACCCGCTGTTGGACGCCCTCCGCACGAAACGCTCGGGACCCCAGGACGACCCACGCCGCGAGGACAGCCACCGTGGCGGCGAGCGCGAGTCACTCGCGGACCGCGTGCGCCGGACATGCCGACGGTTCCTGACCGGCCGACGATGACTGGACGGCTCACACGCCGCGCGTTCGTGGCGATGGCCATCGTTCCGCTCGCAGGCTGTGGGAGCGACGGTGACGGAGGGAGTGGCGACGGCAGTGACGAGGGCGGTGGCGGCGGGTACGGCGGCGACGGCGGGTACGGCGGTGGCGGAACCGGCGGGACCGAGACAGCCACGGCGACGTCCGCGGCGAATCCGGCAGTCGGTGACGTCGAGCGACGGGGCGGTCTGGCGCTAACCAGTCCGGCATTCGAGGACGGCGGAGAGATCCCGCGCAAACACGGCTACCGCGAGGAGAACGTCAACCCGCCGCTGTCGATCTCGGGCGTCCCCGAGGGAGCGTCGTCGCTCGTGCTCGTGATGGACGATCCCGACGCCGTCGAGCCGGCGGGGAAGGTGTGGCTCCACTGGCTGGTCTGGAACATCCCGCCCTCGCGGACGGAGATCCCCGAGGGATGGGACCCGGACGAGGCCGTCCAGGGGATCAACGACTTCGACGAGCGAGGCTACGGCGGGCCGGCACCGCCCGACGAGGTACACACCTACCGGTTCAAGCTCTTCGCCGTCGGGAGGACGCTAGACCTGCCCGAGTCGGCGGACAAACGCGACGTGGGGGACGCCATGCAAGGGGACGTGCTGGCAGCCACGCAACTGACGGGGACGTTCGCGCCCTGAAAGCGGATTCGGGTTCGACGCGGTCGCCATCCCAGCGTCGGTCCGGACGATACACTCCGCCCGCCTGTCCCCGGGATTCGAGACGATCCCCGACGCGCTGGCTGCCAGTGGTTTTCCCGCTCCGGAGCGGGCCGGTGAGGGGGAAACTCGGAGTCACCGCCACAGGAGTCCGTTGCCACCCTCGTCGGTCATCGCAGGATCGTATTCGACACGGTCCAGTCCGACCTCGCGGGCGTGCGCAACCACGGACTGGTACTCTTCGGGCGTGAGCCGGCGGCTGATCTCCTCGTAGCGCTCCTCGGATTTGGCCTTGTACTGGGGCCGGTACTGTGCCATCACGTTGACGAACGTGTCCCGGCTGATCTCCTCGGCGACGAACGACAGCACGTCTTTGGCGTTCTCGACGTGTTCGGGCATGACGAGGTGGCGGACGAGGAGGCCGCCGGTGGCGAGACCGCTGGCGTCAACCCGCAGGTCGCCGACCTGGCGGTGCATCTCCCGGAGCGACTCCGTAACGTTCGACCAGTAGCCCGGCGCCTTCGAGTACTGGGCAGCGGCGGCGTCGTCGCTCCACTTCACGTCGGGCATGTAGATGTCGACAACGCCATCCAGCAGTTCCAGAATCTCCGTGCGTTCGTAGCCCCCGCAGTTCCAGACGACCGGGACCTCGAGCCCGCGGTCGCGGGCGATCCGCACCGCCTCGACGAGGTGCGGGGAGTGGTGGGTCGGGGAGACGAAGTTGACGTTGTGACAGCCACGGGCCTGGAGGTCGAGTGCCATCTCCGCGATTTCCTCGGGCGTGGCGGGCTCGCCTCGGGCCTCGTGGCTGGTTTCGAAGTTCTGGCAGAATACGCACGTCATGTTGCAATGGGCAAGGAAGATCGTCCCGCTGCCATTCGACCCGCGCAGGACGTCTTCCTCGCCGTGGTGGTCGAAGTACGAGGAGACGTACGCGGTGTCGTCGACGCGGCAGGCACCCGTTTCGCCGGCGGTGCGATCGACGCGGCAGTCGTAGGCACACAGGTCACAGTCGGTGTAGCGACTCCACAACTCCTCGACGCGTGTCCGGAACTCCTCGTCCGGCACTCGCTTGTAGTTCGGTGTCGTCGCCGGGCGAGTACTCATGG
>JAHENO010000187.1 GCA_018609945.1 Haloarculaceae archaeon
ACGTCGAGTTCGTCCAGCGACATCGCTTCGAGGATGTCCGCGTCCGGGAACTCGACGAGGTCGAGAACCACCGCGCCGGCGTCGTCGTAGGCGTTGATGTGGTGGAAGACGAAGCCGGGATCGGTGGTCACGTCCCGAACGCACTCGCCGGTCTCGCGGTCGAGGACGACGAGGCGGGTCCCGCGGCCGGGCGACCATTCCATGAGGTCGAACACGCCCTCCGTCCAGGGAACGAAGGCGCGCCAGGCGCGGATATCGAGTGGCGGTTCGGCGAGGACGACGTGGTCGCGGGTGACGCTGATGTCGTGGATGTAGCCGGGGCCGTGCGCGTCAAGCGAGGCGAGGCGCTGCCGTCGCCGCTCGCCGTCGGGGACCCGGTAGACGTGGATCTGTGGATTCATGCCGAACTGCATGGCGAACCCGAACGTCTCCCCGCGGTGGGGATCGCGGGCGAGGTGGGCAGCCGCCATGTGTTCGGTGAGGTCGTCCTCGAAGGAAAACGGCCCCCGCGTCTCCAGCGTCTGTGGATCGAACGCCACACGGCGAGGGGCCTCGGTCAGGGCGACGTACTCGCCACCCAGGCGCGCGACGTGGACGTTCGTGTTGTCGGTCGGCTGTGGGCCGAGATTGCGGAGCCACGAGACGAACCGGCGCCAGCCCCGCGTGTCGGTGGCGAACTGGCCGCTCGCCCGCCCCGCCAGTGCGTCCTCGTAGGCGTCGGTGCGGAGAAACCGGTTCGTATACCGCATCTCCCCGTCCTCGAAGGCGTAGCGGCGGAGCATCGCCAGCCCGTCGAACCAGTGGGAGAGTCGCTCGCCGCCGACCTCGAGGCGGCCCGGACCGTTCCGGACGAGTGCGCCCGAGAGCCACGCCGGGATCGTCCCCTCGACGCGTGGCTCGTGGTCCCGGTACTCGCGTTCGACGGTCCGAAAGCCCGGCCCGAATGCGTCGGTCACGGGCGGGGATTGCGACGGACCGGGTATGAATCCCTCGGGGAACTGTCCGGGTCCCGACCATCCGGTCGATCGGGGAGTTCCCTCGGCCACCGCCTCTCGGTCGTGTACCGACCCGACACGCCCGCGGGCTTATCCCCGCCCGGCGCCAACGACGGGCATGAGCGACACCCGATCCGTCGAGGAGATCACCGTCTACTCCGATTACGTCTGTCCGTTCTGTTACCTCGGGCGCGAATCGCTCGACCGGTACCAGGCGGATCGCGAGACGGAACTGCGCATCGACTGGCACCCCTTCGATCTGCGCGCGGGCAAGCGGGGCCCCGACGGCGAGATCGACCACGACGTCGACGACGGCAAGGGGGAGGAGTACTACGCCCAGGCCCGCGAGAACGTCCGGCGCCTCCAGGAGGAGTACGGCGTCGAGATGGCGGACGACCTCCGGACCGACGTCGACTCGCTCGACGCACAGGTCGCCGCCGTGGCCGTCCGCGAAGAGTACGACTACGAGACCTGGCTGGCCTTCGACGAGGCGGTCTTCGAGGCACTCTGGCAGGACGGCCGCGACATCGGTGACACGGACGTCCTCGTCGACATCGCCGAGGAAGTGGGCGTCGACCCTGCCACGGTCCGAGAGGCCATCGACGACGAGCAACGGCGGGAAGCGATCCGCGAACAGTTCGAGGCCGCCCGCCAGCGCGGCGTGACCGGCGTGCCGACGTTCGTCTACGGCGAACACGCCGCCCGCGGTGCGGTCCCGCCCGAGCACCTCGAACGCCTCGTCGAGGGTTGATTCCCTTCACCCCCCGTACTCACCGGGACCTGCGAAGTCGGGTTCGCGCTCTTCCAGGAACGCCTCGACCCCTTCGCTGGCGTCGGGGCCGGCAAAGAGGTGGCCGAGCCCGGTCCGCATCCCGACGCGGTCTGTGCCCGACTGGAAGGGTGCATTGAGCCACGCCTTCGTCGTCGCCAGGGCCTCCGGTGCCCCGTCTTCGAGGCCCGCGAGGACGTCCGCGACGGCGTCGTCCAGCCGGTCGGCCGGCACCGCGCGGGCGAACAGCCCCCACTCGGCGGCCTCCCTGCCGGTCAGTTCCCGGCCGGCGAGTGCGACGTCGGCCGCGCGCTGGCGACCCACCAGTTGCGAGAGCCGGCTGGCGGCGTACAGCGGGATGACGCCGATCCGGGTTTCGGGCAGCCCGAAGCTCGCGTCTTCGGGAACGACCGCGATGTCAGCGGCCGCGAGGAGTTCGAACCCGCCGCCGTAGGCAGCGCCGTTCGCCCGGCCGACCACGGGCACCGGCGCGGTCTCGATGACGTCGAAGCAGTCGGTGAGCGTATCGACCAGCCGGCGGACGTCCCGGTCGTCCTCGATGTCGGCCAGGGCCGCGATGTCGTCGCCGGCACAGAAGACGTCGCCGCGTCCGGTGAGGACGACCGCGCGGGCGCCGTCCGCGACTGCTCGCTCGATGGCCTCCGTGACCGCCCGCCACATCCCCGGGGTCATCGCGTTGTACTTTTCGGGGCGGTCGAGTCGCACAGTCAGGACGCCATCCTCGAACGTCTCGGTCACCGCGTCGGTTTCGGTCATGGCTCTCCCGACGGCCCCGCGGGGCAAAACGCTGTCCGGTACGATGCGGTCCGGTGCGGTCCGGTGCGGTCGCGTTCGCGTTCATCCCGTGACGGGCGGGACAGCTACGCGTCGGTGACGGCGTCGTCGCGGCGCACACGCAGCTTCTCGACGTGGGTCGCGAGCGCGAGAAACACTGCGCCGATGGTCAGCACCACCGCACAGGCCGCGGCGAGGTCGTGGGCGAGCAGCGAGTGGTCGATGGCCCCGTCGACGAGTTCCGCCCGGAGGACAGTGTGGTGTGGCCCCTCGAAGACTGGCCAGAAGTAGTCGACCACGTCGTTGAGGCCGTACCAGACAGTCGCGACGGCGACAGCACGGACGGGAAAGCCGGCGTACCTGTGGATCAGGAACGCCTCGACCACCATCGCCAGGTGACTGACTATCAGAAACCAGTAGAGCCACGCCGCGATGCCCTCGGGACCGTTGAGAAATAGCTGGACGTAGGGCGTCCAGAAGCCGAGTTTGATACACCCGAAGAAGGCCAGGGCGTGGAGCCACTCGGCGTTCCAGCCGAGTCGCCAGGTGGCAAGCGAGAGAGCGATGAACAGCGTCGCGCCCGGCGAGTCGGGGATGAGCGGGTACGCCGCGAGCGGCGCGGCCCCGAGCTGTCCCTCGATCAGTGGCGGCTGGGCCTCGAAGGGGCGCCCGGCGTAGAACCAGAACCCGAAGGCCGTCCCGAGGAGGTTGACGACGACGATCGGCCACGCCAGCCGGAGGCCGAGGTTCTCCAGCCACCGGGGGAGGGGTGCGACGTAGCGGGGCAGCCCATCGGGTTCGGGGATCGGGCCGTCGAAGTAGCGGGCGACGGCGGCCTCGACGCGGGCGCCGACGCCGGTCGGTGCCATACGCGAGCGGAGGGACGGCCGTGGCAAAACGGTAGCGATGTGCGGCGGTGACTGCAGCGAGGCCGTTCCCCCGACGGCACCGGTGTTGGCAGTCCGGCGGAGTCGCGGGAAAGACACCGGTTAAGTAACTCCAACACTAACCCCCAACCATGGCAGAGACAACCGATCTGGCGGACCTCCAGCGCGGGACCGAGTTGGTCAAGCGCGGGTTCGCCAAGATGCAGAAAGGCGGGGTCATCATGGACGTCGTCGACCCCCAGCAGGCCAAGATCGCGGAGGACGTCGGTGCGGTCGCGGTGATGGCCCTCGAGGCCGTTCCGGCGGACATCCGCAAGCGCGGCGGCGTCGCCCGCATGGCCGACCCCGCCGACGTCGCCGAGATCATCGACTCCGTCTCGATCCCCGTGATGGGCAAGTCCCGGATCGGACACACCAAGGAGGCCCAGATACTCGAGGCCATCGGCGTCGACATGGTCGACGAGTCGGAGGTCCTGACACCTGCCGACGACCGCTACCACATCGACAAGCGCGACTTCACCGCGCCGTTCGTCTGTGGCGCTCGCAACCTGGGCGAGGCCCTGCGACGCATCGACGAAGGCGCGGCGATGATCCGCACGAAAGGCGAGGCGGGCACGGGCGACGTCAACCAGGCCGTCCACCACCAGCGCAACATCAAGAGCGCGATCCGCAAACTGGAGGGGATGACCCACGAGGAGCGCGAGTCCTGGGCCCGCGAGAACGACGCGCCGGCCGACCTGGTCCACGACACTGCCGAGCGGGGCCGTCTCCCCGTCGTGAACTTCGCGGCGGGCGGCATCGCGACGCCAGCCGACGCCGCGCTGATGATGCACCACGGCTGTGACGGCATCTTCGTCGGGTCGGGCATGCGGGGGACGCCGCCGCGCTTGCGGAGGTCCGCCGGAACGGCCTCGACGGCCATCACCGCGACGGCACCGACGTCGTCCGCGATCTTGGCCTGGTGAGGGTGGACGACGCCCAT
>JAHENO010000188.1 GCA_018609945.1 Haloarculaceae archaeon
CCCCGCGAGACGAGGACGTCAGCCACGAGGATAGCCAGGTCGCCGCCGTCCTTGTCGCCAGTGGTCCAGGGGACATCCTGGGAGAGCTGTCGGGTCAGACGCAGTCCCTCGTAGATGAGCTGGACACCCGCCGCGCGGCTGGCGACCGGTTCGACGAGGGTGCCGTCGCTGTCGGCGACAGTGGCCAGCGCACCGTCCGAGACCGCACGAGCCGTGAGTATCGTCAGTACGCCGGGGACCATCGAGCCGCCATCGAGGTGGGCGGCGATCCGCTCGCGGAGCGGGCCGGGTTCGACGTCCGCCGTCGCGTCCAGCGCGGCTCGTCGGACTGCCGCGACTTCCTCCATTGGCGATACCTAGCGACGGCAGGGGCAAAGACCTTTGGAAACGGCGAGCCACCTCGGTCCATGATACGGACTGGCGTCGACGGGGACGGCGACGTGCGCACCGTCACGCTCGACCGCCCCGACAGCCGGAACGCGCTCACCGAGTCGGGGCTGGACGACCTCCGGGCTGTCGTCGAAGCAGCGACCGAACCGGTGGTGTACCTCCACGGTGCGGGCGAGGCGTTCTGTGCCGGCGCCGACCTGGAGACGGTGGCGGATCTCACCAGCGACGACGCGGCCGCCTTCGCACGCCGGGGGCAAGCAGTCGCCGCGACCCTGGCGGACTACGACGGCGCCGTCGTCGCAGGGGTCGACGGCCCGGCACGCGGCGGCGGGGTCGAACTCGCGCTGGCCTGTGACGTCCGCGTCGCCACTCCGGACGCAACCCTGGCCGAGACCGGCGTGAGCATCGGCCTCTTCGGTGCCTGGGGCGGAACCGTCAGACTCCCCGACATTGTGGGGCTGGGCGAGGCGATGGATCTGGGGCTCTCGGGCCGGACCGTCGACGCCGCCGAGGCCCACCGGATGGGGCTCGTCAGCCGCGTCGCCGGGGACCCGCAGGCGGTCGCACGTGAAATCGCGGCCAACGACGCCGCGGCAGTCCGGGCGCTGAAGGAGCGGCTCCGGGACGACGCACCACGCGACAGGCAGGAACGCCGGGAGGCGGCGGCGTTCGCGGACCTGATCGGTTCGTTCGATTCCGGGAACCGAAACGGCTGAGTGGTCGAGACGCGAACGGGGAGCGAATGCCGGACTGCAACTACTGTGGGGAAGCCTTCGACGACGAGGCAGCGCATCTGCGTCACCTCAGAGACGAACACGAGGGCGAACTGGGGGCGATCGACCAGCGCCGCGTCGAGCAGGAACTCGACGACGGGGACGGCGGGCTCGCGACAGGGCCGCTCGTGCTCGGCATCGTGTTGCTCGCCGCCGTGCTCGTGGTCGTCTACGTCGTGGTCTTCGTCGGCGGCGGTGAAGGATCGCCCGCCACCGAGACAGCGGCCGACGGGGACGCAGGCGAGGCGAGCCTCGCGGAGGTCGCACAGACCCCCGGGGCGATGGGCAGCGCACACGAACACGGCACCATCGAGGTCGTCATCGACGGCCAGCGGGTCGATTTTAGCCGCCAGCAGTACCAGCTTGCGGCCGACCGGTTCCACTTCGAGGGCGGCGAGGGACGCGTCTGGCACAAACACGCCACCGGCGTCACCCTCGAGTGGGCGATGGCGACGCTCGACATCGGCGTCAGCGAGGACACGGTCGTCTTCGAGGGGACCGTCTACCGGGACAGCGACCCCGGCACGAACGTCACCGTCGAGGTGAACGGCGAGTCGGTCGACCCGCAGACGTACGTCCTCGAGGGTGTCGACGCCGCGAACGCGGACCAGGGTGACAACATCCGCATCGTCGTCGAGACTGACGACAGCGGGTAGCGTTCGCAGGAATCCGGGCAGGGGGTGGGGAGGTAAACCGGAGATCAGTACAGCGGTCCGGGATCGGGCGGGAACGCCCGCTTGTGTGCGCTCTGCTCGTACATCCCGCCGACGCGCTCGACGACTTCGACGGGGAGGCCGAGTTCGGCGGCCGTCGCGGACGGCGAGAGCGGCCCGTCGACGTGGAGTGCGAGCACCGAGTCGAGCGTATCGTAGTCGATCCCGAGTTCCGCCTCGTCGGTCTGGCCAGACCACAGTTCGGCACTGGCAGTCTTGGTGGCCAGGTCCTCGGGAACGCCGACGTGGCGGGCGAGCTGGCGGACCTGCTGTTTGTAGAGGGGGGCGATGGGCAGGCAATCGACCGCGCCGTCGCCGTACTTGGTGAAATAGCCAACCTGTGCCTCGCTCCGGTTGCCAGTGCCGACCACGAGGCCGTTCCGGCTGTTGGCGGCGTAGTAGTTCAACACGGCACGGAGCCGCGCCCGGAGGTTGCCCACGGCGGTCCGCCGGCGGTCGGCGTCCGCGGCGACCATCGCCTCCGGGACCGTCTCGCGGATCGCGTCGACGAGCGGGCCGATCTCGACGACGTCGTACTCGATGTCGAGCAACTCCGCGGCGACGCGCTCGGCGTCGCTCATGTTGCCCTGGCGGTTGACCTCGCTGGGCAGCACCAGCCCGTAGACGGCGTCCCGGCCGAGTGCCTCCACGGTCAGGTGCGAGGTGAGCGTGCTGTCGATGCCGCCGGAGAGTGCAATGATGGCCTCGTCGGCGCCGGCTGTCTCGACGGTCTCTTCGATGAACGCGGCGATGTGTTCGCGGTACGCTTCGAGTTCCGACTCCGAGAGAGTCAGATCGAGCGGGGTCTCCGCACGCACGACATCGGACATGTCCCGTGGTTAGGAGTGGACTTGGAAATACCGCACGGTGGATCGACGAGAGTGAACGTTCGTCCGATTCCCGGAAGCGCTACGTTCAAGTGCAATCGGGCGGGACTAACGAACAGACGCCGCCCCTCCGGGGGTGGCCGGTGTGCGCCGGTGGTCTAGTGGTAGGACATGAGCTTCCCAAGCTCATAGCCCGGGTTCAATTCCCGGCCGGCGCATGGTAGAGCGTTTCTCCTGCGGGTTTTCCGGGTTTCTGAGGACGACGGATGATCCAGTTCGAAGCTTACAAGCCGGGTGGTCGAATAGCACCGCGCCGCCGTCCCGGGGTTATAAAAACTATCAAGCTTACTAGAGCTAGCATCAGCCGTTCCCTGGTTCCACGGGGAGAGGGGGTCGAAAGCTTATGACGCAAGGTCGAGAGAAGGGCCGGCGGCAGCCGAAAGACGACCCGCTCCATGCCAGGCGTCGAGGAGCGGCGTCGCCGGGACGCGAGTTCCTCACAGTCGCTCCCGGGAGCGGGCGGGTCGTCGTCCGGGGTATCGATACAGTCGTTGGTGGACATTTCAGCCCGCGTTCCGTCGGTCTCCATCGGTGGCAAGCCTACTCGCCGGCCCGGGTGGAGCGGGTCGGCGGCGAATTTTCGCGCCGACGATCGCAAGCGAGATGGGCATGTATCGACAGTATAACTGCTGCCTGACAAAATAGTGCTCCAACACATTATTTATCCCCTGCTACACGCGTCTTATATAAAAGCAGTAAGGCTTTCCAACCGCCATGAAAATTGTCCCGTAATGACCAAGCGGGGCCCTGATCCCACGGCAACAACAGAAAAATTGTTGACAGCCATCCGTAATCATTACGCGCCTGCGGTCGGGACCCAGGATATTGCTGACGAGCTTGAAGTGGCTCGACAAACCGCAGAACGCCGTCTCTGGCAGTTAGAGGAGGACGGCTTAGTCGAGACAGATAAAGTAGGTCGCTCGCGCATCTGGTGGCTCACGACGGACGGCCGTCGTCACCTGTCCGAATCCGACTCATCCAACCTGTAAACAGCCGCGCGCCCGGGTTTGTATTTGCGCATGTCAGTCTCCTTTCGTAGCCGCTCCGGCCTTCGGTGGGCGTTCTGACGCTCGATTTCGACGTAATGCGCGATCTCCTTGGCCGTCGACACTGGCCGACCGCACCGCTCGTCACACTGGGCAACCAGTTCGTACAGGCAGTCGTCAGAGACCGGGGACTCCGGTCTCGGCGCATCAGTCTATTTCCTGTGCGCCGACGCATGTATTTTATCGTGCTATAGCGCATGAGTATGTATCTGGAACACCCAGCGCTTGCAGCCGTGAACGGTGGCATCCTCGATATGGAAAATGACGGAAGCGCTTGGATCCACTGTGAGAGCCGAAGGAGATCAGATACTCCGCATTACCATCTACAGCGACTGCCAAAGGAAACTGTTACTTGTCGTGATGGTAATCCAAACATCTATTTTCTACCGGATTGTCCCTTCATACAGTCGTCGAATCGAGAGTGTCGAAGCGAGTCGAAAACGGAGACGACACGGAGGACACACCCATGACACAGGATACACTGATCTGGCGCGTATCGGGAGGTTCCGGAGACGGGATCGACTCGACGAGCCAGAATTACGCGAGAGCATTGATGCGGTCGGGATTGCACATCTATACCCATCGCCATTACCCGTCACGTATTCGAGGCGGTCACACGTACGTCGAGGTACGCGCAGGGGACGAGCCCGTCCGCTCGCGCGGTAATGGCTTCGATTTCCTTCTCTGTCTCGGGGACAGTTTCGGCCGAAGCGAAACGGAGGGCGCGTTCTATGGAAACGAGGAACTGAAGCCACTGACCGAGCAGTTCGACGAACTCAACGAGGGTGGCGTCATCGTGTACGATTCCGGGCAGTTCGACGAGGCGGATATAGCCAGGACAGAACTCGCGGAGCGTGCCGAGGAGAACGACTGGCATGTCTATCCGGTCGACCTCCGCTCGATAGCACGCGAGCACGGGCGTGCCATCATGCGGAACACAGCCGGTGTGGGAGTCACCGCGGCGTTGATCGGTCAGGACCTGTCGGGGTTCGAGGAACTACTCAAAGAATCGATGTCCGGCGAGATGATGGAGGCAAACCTCAACGTGCTTCAGGACGCGTACGAGCGCGCACAGGAGTTCGACATGTCTCACGACATCACGTTACCGGAAGGCAGTCACGAGGAGCAACACGCAATGCTCACCGGGAGTGATGGGATCGCGTATGGCGCGCTCGATTCCGGGTGTCGGTTCATCTCGGGCTATCCGATGACACCCTGGACTGATGTGTTTAGCATCATGTCCCAGAAGCTCCCCAAGTACGGCGGGATTTCCGAACAGGTCGAAGACGAGATCGCCGCTGCGACGCTGGCACTCGGTGCGTCCCACGCCGGCGTGAAGGCGATGTCAGGGTCGGCAGGTGGCGGCTTTGCCCTGATGAGCGAGGCACTCGGGCTGGCGGAGATGACCGAGACACCCATCGTCTACATCGAGGCAATGCGCGCTGGACCCTCGACGGGGATGCCGACGAAAACCGAACAGGGTGACCTCGAACACGTGCTCTACTCCAGCCAGGGCGACTCCTGCCGGATCGTCTTCGCCCCCGCGAACGTCAGGGAGATGTACGAACAGACCAGACTGGCGTTCGAACTCGCCTACGACTATCATCTCCCGGCACTGGTCGTCTACGACCAGAAACTCGAAGGTGAGTTACGGAGCGTCCCGGTGAGTTTCTTCGACCGTGAACCCGATCCGGATCTCGGAGCGACGCTCACAGAAGAAGAACTCCGCGATGCCGCACACGACGCTTCGGGCAAATTCAAGCGGTTTCAGCACTACCCGGATGGCGAGAGAGAGGGCGTGAATCCACGCTCGATTCCCGGACAGAAAGGTGGACGCTTCCTCGCGACCGGGAACGAATCCTCGCCGACAGGACACATCAGCGAGGACACTGTCAATCGGAAACGACAGATGGAGCGACGCATGGGCAAACTAGAATCGGTTAGTGCGGAACTCGACGAGCGCGAGGCATCCAACCAGGCGACGTACGGTGATGACGACGCGGCCTACGGGATTCTCACCTGGGGGAGCACACAGGACACCGCGTTCGAGGCGGTCGATACGCTCGACGACGCGGGTCACTCGGTGAAAGCCATGGGCGTCAGCGACCTGATGCCGTTCCCGGACCGGGAAGTCACCGAGTTTCTCGAAAGCGTCAGCGAGTGTCTCGTCGTCGAGATGAACGCGTCCGGCCAGTTCCGCGGACTCGTCCAGCGGGAACTCGGTCAATTCGGGCCGAAACTGTCCAGCCTCCTGAAATTCAACGGTGAGCCGTATCGGTCCGAGGAAGTCGTTGCTGTCTTCGAAGAGAGCATCGACGGCGGCCAGCCAGACGCACAGAACGTCAAGTACGTCCCGGCAACAGGTGACTAACCCATGAGCGCATTCTCAGCAATCGACGACGAGGAACAGGAAATCGACCAGAACGACTTCACCCCCGGTATCGAGCCACAGGCGACGTGGTGTCCCGGGTGTGGAGATTTCGCCGTCCTGAAGGCACTAAAGGGTGCGATGCCCGAACTCGGTCGCACGCCGGACGAGGTGCTGCTCGTCACGGGCATCGGCTGTTCGGGCAAGCTCAACAGCTACTTCGAGTGCTACGGGTATCACTCGCTGCACGGCCGGTCACTGCCCGTGGCCCGCGCAGCCAAACTCGCGAACCCGGGGCTGGAGGTGATCGCGGCGGGTGGTGACGGCGACGGCTACGGCATCGGCGGCAACCACTTCATGCATACCGCCCGGGAGAACCACGATATGGCCTACATCGTGTTCAACAACGAAATCTTCGGGCTGACGAAAGGCCAGACTTCGCCCACCAGCCCAAAGGGCCACAAGTCCAAGACCCAGCCCCACGGGTCGGCCAAAGACCCCGTCCGCCCACTCACGCTCGCGCTGTCCTCGGGTGCGTCCTACATCGCCCGGGCGGCAGCGGTCAACCCCCGACAGGCCAAGAACATCCTGATCGAGGCAATCGAGCACGACGGCTTCGCCCACGTTGACTTCCTCACCCAGTGTCCCACCTGGAACAAGGACGCCAAACAGTACATCCCGTACACGGACATCCAGGATAGCGACGAGTACGACTTCGATACGAGCGACCGCCGCGAAGCAGCAGACGTGATGTACGAAGCCGAGACGAAGATTCACGAGGGGGAGGTGCTGACTGGCCGGTTCTACCAGGAGACTGGCCGCCCCTCCTACGGCCAGGAGAAGCGAGCGATCGGCGAGGCCCCCGACCAGCCACTCGCCGAGCGGTACTTCGACGAGGACGCCGAGTGGGAACGAGCCGTCGACGATATCGCCGCACACCACACCTGAAATCCGGACCGGGTGTCCGCCAGTTTCGAGGATGCGGACGGACCGAACTTATTTTCGCTCGCGGCTCGTATCCGTAGCGTGTTCGTTCTAGTCAACCTCAAGGCATACCCCTGCGATCCGGTCGCCGTCGCGCGCGCTGCCCGCGAGGTGAGCGAGGAGAATGGTGTTCGCATCGCAATCGCACCGCAGACCGCACACCTCGAATCGGTCGCTGCCACCGGCGTCGAGACCTGGGCACAGCACGTCAGCCCAGTCGAACATGGCAGTCACACCGGCAGCACGCTCGCAGAGGCCACCGCCGAGGCCGGCGCGGTGGGCACGCTGCTCAATCACTCGGAGCACCGCCTCAAACTGGCTGACATCGACGCGAGTCTCGATGCCGCCGAACGCGCCGGGCTCGAAACGGTCGCGTGTGCGAACACACCCGACCAGATCGCCGCGGTCTCCGCGCTCGGCCCCGACGCCGTTGCGATCGAACCGCCCGATCTCATCGGCAGCGGCACACCCGTCAGCAAGGCCGATCCCGGTATCGTGACCGACGCGGTCGAGGCCGCGGTGGCCGTCGACGACGGTACGAGCGTCCTCTGTGGCGCCGGCATCTCGACCGGCGAGGACCTGACAGCAGCTGCCGACCTCGGCGCGGAGGGTGTCCTGCTCGCCAGCGGTGTCGCGAAGGCTGCCGACCCGCGTGCGGCACTCGCCGATCTGGTCGCCCCACTGCACTGAGTGCCGCGTCGTCCGCGGTCCCTCTCGGCATCAGTGATCCACACACGCCGGGGCAGGTTCGACGCCACTAACCGCTCAGGGTGGGTGAATCGATCCGACCTGTGCGGCTTCCGCGGCGTCGGCAAGTGCCTCGGGAAAGGTGGGGTGGGCGTGGATCGTGGACGTGATATCATCCAGCGTCGCGTCCAGTTCCAGCGCCAGGGTCGCCTCCGCGATCATGTCCGACGCCCTCGCGGCAACGATCTGGACGCCCAGTAGCTGTTCGTCGGGGGCTGCAACGACTTTCACGTAGCCGGCACTCTTGTTCGCCGACAGGGCCCGACCCGACACACTCAGTGGGACGATTCCGATCCTGGTGTCCCCGTATTCCTCGCGTACCTCCGCCTCGGTGAGTCCGACGACGGCGACTTCCGGGTCGGTAAACATCACGGCAGGAATGTACTCGTTGTCGAACGCGATGTCCTCGCCCGCTGCAACCCCGCCAGCGACGTCGCCCTCGCGATACGCGACGTGGGCTAGGAACGGCTGGCCCGCGGCGTCCCCGACACAGAGGATGTTCTCGTCAGTCGTCTGCATTCGGTCGTCGGTTTCGACGAACCCCTCCGAATCCATCTCGACGGCCGTGTTCTCCAGCCCCAGCGATTCGAGTGTCGAGGTCGTGTCACGTCCCGCCGCGACGATGATGTAATCGCCCGACAGCCGAAGTATTTCGCCGTCCTGTTCGACGACCAGCACGGGCGTGCCGTCCTCGTACTCAACGGTCTTCGCCCAGGCGGACGTATAGATTTCGGTGTCGTACAGTTCGCTGCTGGTCTCCTGGATGGAGTCGACGACCTCCTCTTCGAACATACAGAGGACCCGGTCGCGTGCCTCCACGACCTTGATGTGCGACCCGAACTTGGAGAACTTGGTGACGGCTTCCATCCCGATGTACCCGCCCCCGACGACGACGATCTCGTCGGGTACTTCCTGGACCTGTAGGATCTCCCTGGACGAGATCACCCCCTGGTGGTCGAACTCCAGACCCGGGATTTCTAGGGGCTGTGATCCCGTCGCGATTATCGCGCTGTCGTAGGTCACGGTTTCTACGTCGTCGTCCCGCGCGACGCTGATGGTATTCGAATCCAGAAACCTGGCCGTTCCCTCCCGGTACGCGACACCGTGGTTGTCCAGTCGTTGCAGGATGTCGTCAGAGAGCCGCTGGATGACGTCGTTCTTCCACGCCTGTACTGCCTGGAAATCGACATCGACGTTCCCCGTCCGAATCCCGATGTCGTTCCAGTGTTGGATGTCCTTCTGGAACCCGGCGGCGTGGATCAGCGCTTTCGCCGGAATACAACCGTGGTTCACACAGACGCCGCCGACGGTCTCTTTTTCGACGAGGAGCACCTCGAGGCCGTTCCGCGCGCCCCGTAGTGCCGCCGTGTATCCGCCCGGCCCTGCGCCAATCACGACGAGGTCTACGCTCGTGGTGGTATCTCCAGCTACCATGGTATGAACCCACAAACGCCTCTCAGTTCTTTATGGGTTTTGATTCCTCGGGCACGAGACCAGTCCGCCGTGATAACGACGGCTGTCGGTCAATCGATCTCGAGGGATTGCTTGTCCGCGACGGCCGCCGCTTCCTCGAAGTCGCCACCCCCGAGAAGCCCACGAGCGGCCCGCTTGCCCCATTCGACGGCGGGCTGGGTGAACGTCGAGACTGCGGCGAGTTCGCCGTAGAGGATGCAGGCGGCCTCCATGGCGTAGAGCAGTTCCCCGAGGGCGTACTCGTCGACCGCGTCGAGCTCGACGCGGACGTTCGGAACGTCGGCGGCGGCAAGCGAGGCTTCGGTCGCCTCGAATTCGGCATCCAGGAGTTCGCCCAGCGACGAGCCCCCGAGATAGGACAGTCCCGCCAGGTCGGTCTCGGGAATCCCGAGATCATCGTACTCGCGGGGACGAACCAGCGTGACCAGCTTGTCGTGCGGGCCGGCTCGGTACAGCTGGAGTTGCGAGTGCTGATCGGTCGCGCCCAGCGCACGGGCAGGTGTCTGTCCGAGGCCGTCCTTGCCGAGGGATTCGGCCCAGAGCTGGGCGAACCACTCGGCGAAGTCCTCCAGGGACTCGGCGTAGGGCATCATCACGTTGGTCAGCGCGCCGCGGTCGGCGAGTGCGTACGAGACAGCCCCGTACCCGTAGGCCGGCGACTCGAACAGCGACCCCGAGAGGGACTTGGCCGCGTCGGCACCGCCGTCGAGCACGGCCTCCAGATCGTGGCCACAGACTGCAGCCGCGGCCAGTCCGACCGTCGAGAGTGCCGAGAACCGACCCGGAACGCCGCCGGGGACCGGAAGCGAGGGGAGGTCATGCCTCGCTGCGAGGCCCCGGAGGTTTCCCTCCTCGCCAGTGGTGACCAGCGTCCGGTCGGTCCAGTCGACGCCCGCGGCGTCCATCGCTTCGCGGACGACGAGGAACGTCGAGAGCGTCTCCGCCGTGGTTCCCGAGCGCGAGACGACGTTCACGACCGTCCGATCCAGTGGCAAGGAATCGAGCAGCATACGCGTCTGTACCGGATCGATGTTGTCGAGGTAGTGTGCATCGACCTCGGAGTCGAGCGCCGCAGTGATCGTGGCTGCGCCGAGGGCGCTCCCGCCGATTCCGACGGTGAGGAAGGCAGCTGGATCCGCGAATGGTTCCACGGCCCGGTGGATGGCGTTCGGATCCGTCGTCTCCGGGAGATTCAACGCAGCGTAGCCGTGTTCGTCGTCGGCACGGCCAGCCTGAATTCGTTCGTGAGCTCGTGCCACGTGGTCGTCGAGCCGGTCCAGCGAGTCGCGCGAGACACCGGGTGTCGTCTCGATAGCGTTGCCAATGTCGACGTACATACTCCCATCCCGTGAGGCAGCGACAAGTATGTGCCGGTCACCCGGATCGATTTGGCGATGACCCCTCTCTACTAGACGTCGCTAAACGAGTGTCCCTCGCTCGTGTCCGACTGGGGAGTATTCTCTCGCCGGTACTCCCCGAGCATCTTCCAGAGTGTCTCCTCTATGTCGTCTGTCGACGACGCAGCCTCAAGCTGCCTGTACAGTTCTTCCGAGACGGATATTTCAGGCATCACTGTGTCATTCACGGCAGTCAGTCATAAATTCTCGCATTGGTGGGATCTCCGAAATCAGGTCACGTCGAATTCCTCCAGTCGAGGCCCGAGGGCCGCCCGGATAGACCCGACGTCGCCACCGATCCGGAGTATCTGATAGCCAGCGTCGGCGGCCGCACGTGCCTCGTCGGCGTCGTTCCGAATGCGGCCGATCGGGACGTCTGCGGCCAGACAGGCCTCAAGGGTACGATCGATCGCGGATTGGACGGCCTCGTCCGATTTCGCGAGCGGGTCACCCTCCGACATCGACATCGCCAGGTCGGCCGGGCCGACGAACGCAAACCCCAGGTGCGGGACGGCGAGAATGTCCTCGATGTTCTCGACTGCCCGAACGTTTTCGATCATGGTCCCGACGAGGACCTCGTCGTCCTCGCCTCCGACGAAGCTATCCACGTACCCGGCCCACCGCCCGGACCGACCGACGCCGACCCCTCTGTCGCCGACATCGCCGTCGTATGCGAAGTACGCCGCCTCGACGGCGGGGCGTAGTTGTGCTGCGGTCTCGATCCGTGGCAGGAGAACCGTCCGGACGCCCGCGTCGAGAACCTTCCTGATCAGCGGCGGGTCGGGCGAGGGCAGGCGAACCAGCAGTTCGATGTCCGCTGCCTCGGCGGCACGGGTCAACTCCTCGAGGGCAGTGCTGTCGTAGGGGCTCGGCCCCCCGTGTTCGAAGTCCAGCCACACGTAGTCCAGTCCGATATCGCCACAAACCTCGATCACGGTCGGAGAGAACGTCGCACAACTGGCTCCCAGGACCGTCTCGCCTCGTTCGAGTGCCCGGTGGAGACCGTTCTGGGTTCTCATGTCCCCACCTCCTCGATGGCGGACCGGTTCACCGTCGATTCGGGGATGCCCCCCTCGTACACGGTCCGGATGTTTGTCGCCGCCCGCTGGCTCATACGGGCCAGCGCCTGATGGGTCACACCGCCGATGTGTGGCGTCAAGAGCACGTCGTCCCGGGCGTAGAGTGGATGGTCCTCGCCGGGCGGTTCCTCCGCGAAGGTATCGAGGCCAGCGCCGCCAAGCGCGCCTGTTTCGAGTGCCTCCACCAGTGACGCTTCCTCGACGATCGGCCCCCGCGAGGTGTTGACGAGGACACCACTCTCGCCGAGGGCGTCCAGCTCGTCCGTCGAGACTGCGTGGCGTGTCTCCGTGGTCAGTGGCGCGTGGATACTCACCGCGTCCGACTGCTCGAACAGGTGCGGAAAGTCCGCTACGCGCTCGACGCGGGCCGGGATTTCGTCGTCGGCGACGTAGGGGTCGTACGTGAGGACGGTCTGGCCCATCGCCGTGGCGAGATCGGCCACCTCCCGTGCGATGGCGCCGAACCCGAACAGTCCGAGCGTGTCCCCGGTGAGTTCGCGACCGGCGAACGCGGCCCTATTCCAGCCCCCTGTCCGGACGTGTCTATCGGCGGGACGGAGGTTCCGGCGGACGGCAAACAGCAACCCGACCGCGTGTTCCGCGACCGATCGTGCGTTCGCACCGGGCGTGTTACAGACGACGATTCCCCGTCGTGACGCCGCCTCGATGTCGACGTTGTCGAGGCCGGCGCCGTGCTTGGCGATCACGCGTAACCGATCGGCCCGATTCAGGACGGCCGCGTCGAGTGTGGCGGTCCGAGTGATGACGGCCTCGTAGCGACCTATCTCTTCGAGTGCCGCGCCGACGCTGTCGTACTCGTCCATGTTGGTACAGTGCGCGAAATCGGCGATCGACTCCGGTCCCGAGGGGTCTATCTCTGCGGGCAGTAACACGTTCCATGTTTCGGACATACGATTCCATTTCAGGACAGAGGGGCAAAAGTGTGTACCCACCGCCAGTCCCGGACCGACACTGCCATCGTGCCGCTACAGATGCGGGTACTACTGCTTGTCGTCGATCCGCATCAGTTCGTTCAGTTTCGCCGTTCGCTCACCGCCGACCGTCCCGGTCTTGATATACGGTGCGGCCGTACCGACGGCAAGGTGGGCGATCGTCGTGTCTTCTGTCTCGCCGCTCCGGTGAGAGACGGCTGAATGGATGCCGTTCTCAACGCCGAGTTCGATCGCATCCACCGCGTCGCTCAGCGTCCCGATCTGGTTTGGCTTGATCAGGATGGTGTTCGCCGACCCGTGCTCGATGCCCTCGGTCAGTCGCTCGACGTTGGTCACGAAGAGGTCATCACCGCAGACCATCGTCTCCGACCCGACCTCACTCGTCAGCTCGGCCCACTCGCTGAAGGCGTTCTCGTCGAGGGGGTCCTCGACGTACTCGAGACCGTACTCGCGGACCATCTCCGCGACGAACTCGATCTGTTCGGCGGTCGACTTGACGTCGTCGTCGTAGACGTAGCCGCGACCGCTCTCGTACAGTTCCGAGGCCGCCATGTCGAGACCGAATCCGATCTCGAAACCGAGTTCCTCGGCGACCTCGGCGGTTGCCCGGTCGACGACCTCGAAAGCCGTGGCGTCGTCAATCGGCGGTGCCCACGCCCCCTCGTCACCCTTGTTGGTCGGTACTCCCTCGGCCTGCAGGAGTGACTTGACGCGGGCGTGCACCGTTGCGTTGGCGAACACCGCCTCCCCGACCGATGGAGCACCGACCGGGACCGCAAGGAACTCCTGGATGTTTGTCGCGTCGGCGGCGTGCGCGCCGCCGCCGATCACGTTCCCCAGTGGCGTCGGGAACGTGTCCCCGCGGAATGTGCCACCGAGATGTCGATACAGAGGTGTCCCGAGGTCGTCGGCGCCGGCCTTTGCCGCGGCCATGCTGATAGCCACCGCCGAGTTGGCACCGATCGCCGAGAAGTTGGCCGTCCCGTCGGCCGCATGGAGCGCGCCGTCAACTGCGCGCTGGTCGCCAGCCGCCACCTCCCCTTCCAGTCTCGGCACGGCGTGTTCGCGCGCGAGTGTGATCGCCTCGGTTGCCGGGAGTTCGATTGCCTCGTGTTCGCCGGTCGATGCCCCGCTCGGTGCTGCCGCACGGCCGAACCCACCGCCCTCGGTGGCGACATCGGCCTCGACCGTCGGGTTCCCTCTTGAATCCAGTACGCGCCGCAATCGGACGTCTGTGATGAGCGTCATGTCTGGGTATCTCCGTCGACGGTGAACGAGGCGACACCAGCGGCGTGCTTCTATCGGTGCCTGCTAGTGGCGGTCCCACAGGTCGCGGACCTGTCCGTCGTGTATATTGTTGACATACCACGATTATAGACCTTCCGCTCCCCGTGCCACTGCGTCGAGGAATTGCACCAGGTGGGCTTATACACCTGCCTGGCGTATGCCGTCTATGGAAACGTACGACCAGGTCTACGAGCTATACGAGGAACACGACACCGAGACCGTCCGTGCGCTGCAGGATCTCGCCGACCTGTTTCCACTCGTCGAGTCAGCCGTCGCGCTTGACCGCTGGCGAGAGATCGACGACGAACTCACCGAGCGGAAAGGAGAGATCGAGGCGGCGTTCAAGGAGCGCGGCGAGACGTTGGCGGACCTCGCGACCCGGGCGCGCCAGGAACAGGCGTTCGTCGGTCTCGATCTCTACAACAAGTACGGGCGCCCCGTAAACGTGTTCGTCCTTGATGTCGACGAGACGCTACGCTCGACGGGGAGTACCGACAACGAGATACCGCGGGACACGCTCAACCTTTTGACCGAGTTCCACCAGCAGGGTGTGCCGATCGTCATCTGCACCGGACAAACCCTGGAGAGCGTCAAGGGGTTCGCGATCCAGGGCCTCGGGAGCAAGATCATCCACTCGGGAAACCTCAGCATCGTCTACGAAACTGGCATCGGCGTCTTCACCCCGAAACACGGCGCCGACACCAAGCAACGGCTCTACGAGAACTTGGACGAGGAGATCCAGACGGTCTTCGCCGACATCCGTGCACGTATCCTCTCGGAGGCTCCCGAACCACTCCGCGACGGCTGTCACCTGCAGGGCAACGAGTTCAACATCACGCTGAAGCCCAACTTCGAGACTGGATCGTCAGCAGCCCAGGAGATCATCGACGAGGCGCTGGTCTACGAACTCGATCTGCTTGGCGACGCTATCTCAGCCCTCGAGGAGGTCGACCACGCGGGCGGCCACTCCAGTGCCGAGTGGACACGCGCCTACTACGCCGACCAGGACCCCGAGATCCGGGCGGTCCTCGACCGTGAGAGGGCGCTTCCGAACATTTCCGCGAGCGACGTTCCGGAGGACCTTGAGAGCATTCTCGAACGGATCGACATCGGCTACTACGAGGGCGACGCCGCCGAAATCGGCAGTCTCGAACTGAGCAAGGTCGTCGGCGTCGAGGCGGCCTTCGACGTGCTCGGTATCGAGGACCCGTTCACGGTCGTGATGGGCGATTCCAAGAGTGACCTGCGTGTGATGCGCTGGGCCCAGGCGAACGACTTCGGGCTCGCAGCGGCCCCGGAACACGCCTCGGAGAGTGTCGTCGACCACGTCGAGAGTACCGACGAACTCATCTTCGAACCGGGGCGTGCCGGTGACATCCTCCGGACGATACACGCACTGAACCAGTTCGCGAGCGACTCGTAATCCGGTCGCGTTTCGTCCGACTGTCGGCTACTTGTCGCCCATCTGGACCATCTGGATGAGCGAATACACCGGGACACCGCCTATCTCGTCCTGGCCGAGTTTGTCGGTCAGCACAACGCATGCTTTGGGAGTTCCGCCCTCGTCGCGTATCCGCTCGATAGTCTCGGTCATCGTCTGACCGGTGTCGATGTTGTCGTCGACGACGAAACAGTCGCTGTCCTCGATTGTCGCGAAATTCTGGGAGACGATGCCGGTGGCCTCGTCACCAGTGTCGTCGGACGACTGGTACTTGCCGGGCATGTACACACCCAGGTCCGTGTCCAGTTCCTGACTGACGACCGTCGCCAGCGGGCCACCCGAGTGGCCGATGCCAACCGTGAGGTCAACGTCAGTCCCTTCGCCGGCGAGCAGGTCCCCCATGAGGGCACCGAGAAGCCCTAGCCGGTGACCGTCGCGGCCGATCGCACTCCAGTCGACGTGGACGTCCATCGGACTGTCCAGGGATTCCTCTCCCGACGGCTGGCGGCCGCTCTGGGCGACGAGCCACCTCGCCGTCTCGCGGGCGACGTTCAATTCGTCGGCGACCTCTCCCTCCGAGAGACCCTGCTGTGTCAGCGCCTGTGCGTTCTCGATGAGTGCAGCTATCGACTTCATTCACGTGTGGTACGACTGCACCGGATGGTAAAGATTTCGTCGAACACTCCGGACACTCCCTCCACGGGACACCGATCCATACTATAATGTTGCTCCGGCGTCCAGAGGGTGTATGGACAAACAGTGTCACAGACAGCTGAGAAGCGACCGATGAATGGGCTAGACGGTGTCGTCAAGTCGGTCCAGCAGACGGCTCGCTACGTGGCGTCCCACCTCGCGGATCACACCGGGACGGGCTCCGAAACGAACCCGAGCGGGGAAGCTCAGATTGGAGCCGACGTCTGGGCCGATCGCCTGTTCTTTGAGGAACTCTCCGAACTCGATGCCGTCGGCGCGTACGCGAGCGAGGAACGACAGGACGTAGTCGACTGTGGACGGGGATACAGCGTCGCGATCGATCCCCTCGACGGGTCGTCGAACCTCGCCTCGAACAACTCCGTGGGGACCATCGTCGGCGTCTACGACGCCGAACTGCCGGCGGCCGGTCGGGCGATGGTCGCCGCCATCATGGTACTGTACGGCCCCTACACGACCATGGCCGTCGCCCGAGCGGACACCGACGGGGTAGGAGAGTTCCTGCTCCGCGACGGGTTCAGCGAGCGGTGGGGGACGTGCACGATTCCCGAGACCGCAACTGTCGTCGGGCTCGCAGGCAAAACCAGCGAACGCAGCGACGCGTGTAACGCCCTCGCCGATGAACTGAACCACGATCTGAAACCCCGGTATGGCGGAGCGACGGTCGCGGATCTGCGACAGGTACTCGAGTACGGTGGTCTGTTCGGCTATCCGGCGACGACGACCAATCCTGATGGAAAACTCAGAGTACACTTCGAGTCCGCACCACTCGCCTACATCGTGGACGCGGCCGGCGGCAGATCCACGGACGGTACCCAATCGTTGCTCGACGTCGACCCGGATGGACTCCACGCCCGGACGCCGACGTTTCTCGGCAACGGCGTACTCATCGAACAGGTGGAGACGGCGCTGACCGGGTGAGAGTGATCGCTGTAACGAAGTGCCGTCTCGCGTCGCACGTCGATCACTCCGTCTGTTCGAGCATCTCGATCGCTACCAAGTGGGCACCAGTGAGCGCGCGGATGTAGGCACCCCCGGCGATCGAGACGTGGCTGAAGTCATCCTCGTCCATTCCGTACATCTCGATGGCCCTGGACGTGTCACCGCCGCCGACCACCGAAAAACAGTCGGTTTCTGCAATGGCCTCGAGGACGGTGACTGTCCCGAGTGAAAACCGACTATCCTCGAAGACACCCAGCGCGCCCTTGAGGAAAACGGCCTCCGAGTCACGTACGACCGCGGCGAACTGCTCTGCAGTGTCGGATCCGATGTCGAGAAATACGCCGTCCCCTTCGATGTCGGTGACGTCGACTTCGGCGCGCTGTCCATCCGCGCCCTCGTAGGCCATATCGGAGGCAAGCAGCACCTCGTCGCCGCGCTCTGTGACGATTTCTTCGATGAGCGGGTGGTTGGTGTCCCACTGGCGGTCGAACAGGTCCATCTCTGCGTGCGTGTCGTACCCGACCGAATAGCCGGCTGCGCGCAGGAACAACTGGCCTGCGATCCCGCCGAGCAGGAACCGGTCGACCTTCCCGCCGAGGTGGGACATCACGTCGATGACGTCGGTGGCTTTCGTTCCGCCGACGACCAGCGTCACCTGTCCCTCGAACTCCTGGCCGGCGATCGCCGTGTTGGCCTCGTACTCCGTTTGCATGACGCGCCCGGCATAGGCTGGCAACACGAGCGGGAACCCGACGAGGGACGCGTGCGAACGATGGGCTGACGAGTAGGCGTCGTTGACGTAGGCGTCGAACTCCCCGGCAAGTGTCCGGACGAACTCCGTCTCGGCTTTGATCCCTGGGTCTTCTTCGGGAAGTTCCTCGTCGCACATCCGGACGTTCTCCAACAGGAGTATCTCGCCGTCCCCGAGATCCCGTATCGCTGCGAGGGCATCCGCACCGAAGGTGTCGGGCACGAACCCGACTTCGTGGCCCACGTGGGTCGCCAGGATGTCGGCATGCTGGTCGAGCGAGACGAACGTCTCGCCACCGGGACGTCCCTGGTGAGCCAAACAGACGACGCGGTGGCCGGCTTCCGCGAGTTCGCGAACCGTCCTGGCATGGCGCTCGAACCGACGGTTGTCCTGGACCTGACCACCTTTGACCGGAGCCTCCAGTTCGAGGTGGCCAGACCCTGCGAGTTCACTGATCGTCATGTCAGCTTCCTCGCTGCCTCGGTCGTCCCGAACAGGTCCGAACTCGACAGGTGAATTCAGATCGAGGCGCACGAGAACGCGCTGTGCTGGCGGCAGGTCGTCAAGCGTCTTGAACGAGGGCATGAGGGTCTACACAGTCGGCCGGCAGCGACAAAAAACTGTGTGTGATGCCGAGAGAGCCGAACGCGAGTTGCTCCCGTCTGAAATCGACCGCCCCTTTCGGGGTCAGTCGTCGGCGGCCGCTTCTGCGTCCGGTTCCGGTGCCGGGTCCTCGCTCTCCAGTTCGATGAGGTGTGTCCTGGTGGCGTAGTCGTAGAGGCCCCCGCCCAGGACCCCGCCGACGAGCGTCGAAACCGACGGCAGCCAGA
>JAHENO010000189.1 GCA_018609945.1 Haloarculaceae archaeon
GACCGCCTGTGAGGGCACGTAGCTCAGTCCGGACCAGAGCGTCGGACTTCTAATCCGACGGTCATGGGTTCAAATCCCATCGTGCCCGTGAAGCCGCCGAGCAACGCGAGGCGTGCTGAACCGTCGCACGTGGGATTTGAAGTAGACAGCGTGGAGTCCGAGCGGGGCGAGGAAGCACGCTGGCGTAGTTCAAATCCCATCGTGCCCGTTCTCTACGATCGAAGGGACTCGATAAAGGAGGTCAGACCAGCCGCGCGAAGGCCAGGTCGCCGGTGGTGCTCTCGATGAGGGCGGTGACCGTCTGGCCCTCGCGGGCGCCGGGAACGAAGATTGTGTAGGAGCCCTTCTCCGCGACGCCGTCGCCCTTGCGGCCGGTGCCGGTGATTTCGAGCTGGTAGGTCTCGCCCTCCTCGACGGTTTCCTGGGTCCGGTGGGAGGGGGCCGAGCGCTTCTGGACGGGGCGGAAGGCGCCACAGGCCTGACAGCGGAGCATCTCGATGCCGTCCTCCTGCGCGAGGACGGTGTCGGGCAGGCCACACTCCGAGCAGGTGACGAACTCCGCCACGTAGTCGTCGATGGCGGCCTCGAAGTCGGCGGCGTCGAACGAACCGTTGTAGCGGGCGCGGTCGCCGTCGAACTGGCCGCTGGTCCCCAGCGCGCGCTGGATGGCGCTGTGGATGTGGTCGGGGTCGCGGCCCACCGCGTCGGCGATGGCGCCGACGTTCGTCAGGCGCGTGAAGTCGCCGTCGGTCTCGCCGGCGGGGTCGGGGACCGAGAGGCGTGCTGTCTCCTCGGCGGTCCGGTCGGGCAACTCCGCGTAGGCCCGATCGAGGGCGGCGTCGTAGTCCATACCTCACGGAGGCGACAGCCACCTAAAGGGCTGGCGCGGGTCGTGGTGACACGGCCCGTCCACCGCCCGCGGGCCGTCGCGCTACATCGCTTGCTGGGAGGGGACATCTAGTCCTGCTCGGCCACGCTCGGATGCTGCTCGGGGGTGTCGGGGTGGGGTTCGGCGAAATATTCGCGCATCACCGACAGGGACTCCTCCTCGCGGCGGCGGTGTTCGGCCTCGTCGATCTCCTCACAGCCAGGCGGGACGTCCCGGTCGCGGCCGGTGAAGTAGCCCTCGGGCGCGACCCAGTCGTGGTAGAAGGGGATGTCGTCGTCCTCCAGGAGCGCCACCGCGACCTCCGCACCGTGGCCGGCACAGACGACCGTCTGGTGGGGTTTCTCCGCGAGGCGGCCCGCCGCGTAGAGCCCGTCGACGCCCGTCCGACCGCCCTCCTCGACGTCGATGAACTTCTTGCCCCGCGAGATGATCCCGACGCCGTCCAGTTCTTCGAGGTAGTCGGTGGTGTTTTTCGTCGCGGCGATGACGTACCGCGAGTCCCACGCCCGGCCGTCGGCGGTCTCGACGCGGAACGTGCCCTCGCCCTCGCCGTCGTCGGTCCCGTCTGCCAGGTGGTCGACGCGGGTGACCTCGCACTCGCGGTAGTCACAGCCGGCGCGTTCTGCCTGGTCGCGCATCATATCCAGCAGCAGGCGCGCGTCGACGCCGGCCGGGAAGCCGGGGTAGTTCTCGAGGTGGGCGTTGCGCCGGAGCAGCGGGCTGGCGGTGTCCGCGATGACCGTCTCGAGGCCGTGCCGGGCGGTGAAGATGCCCGCCGACCGGCCCGCGACGCCACCGCCGACGACCGTGACATCGTGTGTCGTCATGGCGCCACGTCCGACGGGCGGGGACACAAGCGTTTCGCCCACGTGAGACGCGGCCAGCGGCCGGGGTACAACTACAAGTGTCGACCGCCCGACGGGGGGACCATGGTACGGTTTCCATCGGCGGTCGACCGGTGCGAACAACTCCTCGCACCCGACGGAAGCTACGACGAGGCGGCCGTCGAGGCGCTCGGCTTGGGCAGGGAGACACTCCGGAGGATGTACGAATCGATGGTCGGGGCGCGGGCGCTGGACGAGCGCGGGGCGACCCTCCAGCGCCAGGGGGAGTTCCACTTCTGGATGGGGTGTCGCGGACTGGAGGCTGCCCACGTGGGGCCGGCGGCCGCACTGACCGAGCGCGACTGGCTGAACACCGAGTGGCGCCAGTACGGCGCACACATCCAGCGGGGGCGCCCGCTGGTGGACATCCTGCTGTTCTGGCTGCGCGGCTACGAGACCTGGGAGACCGAGGACGTCGATGACATGCCGGCCCACGAGCGGCGCCTGCCTCACATCGTCGCCGTCGGTACGCAGGTCCCCCAGACGGTCGGGCTCATGTGGGGTCGGAACCTCCAGGGGTACGACGAGGTCGGCCTCGTGGGCGTCGGCGACGGCGGCGCCAGCAAGGGCGACTTCCACGCCGGCCTCAACTTCGCGGGCGTCTTCGACGTTCCCGTCGTCTTCCTCGTCTTGAACAACCAGTGGGCCATCTCGACACCGGTCGAGCGCCAGACCGCCGCCGAGACGTACGCCGACCGCGCCGCCGGCTACGGCTTCGAGGGGATCCTCGTCGACGGCAACGACCCCCTCGCAACGTACCGGGCGACCCGCCGGGCGGTCGAGCGGGCCCGCGAGACGGGCGAACCCACCCTCGTCGAGGCGCTGACCTACCGCCGGAGCGCCCACTCCTCGTCCGACGACGACGCCCGGTACCGCGAGGAGACCGACCTCGAACCCTGGCGCGACCGGGACCCCGTCGACCGCTTCGAGGCGTTCCTCGCGGATCGGGGCCTCTGGGACCCGGAGTACGGCGAGGCCGTCCGGGAGCGCGCCGGGGAGCGCGCCCGCGAGGCTGCCGACCGCGCGCTCGAAATTGCCGAACAGCAGTCCCCCGAGGAGGTCTTCGACGAGGTGTTCGCGAACCCGCCCGCCTACATCGAGGAGCAACGCGAGGAACTGCTCGCTCTCTACGGGGAACACGGCGAGGAGGCCTTCAGGTGGTAGCATGGCCGGAAATACAAGTTCAGACACAGACGCGACGGCAGAGGACCTCCTGCTCGTCGAGGCCGTCGCCGAGGGGTTGCACGACGAGATGGCCCACGACGACTCCGTGATCGTCCTCGGCGAGGACGTCGGCCAGTCGGGCGGCGTCTTCCGGGCCACCGAGGGGCTCTACGAGGCCTTCGGCGACGAGCGGGTCATCGACACGCCGCTCTCGGAGACGGGCATCGCTGGCGCCGCCATCGGGCTCGCGGCCTCTGGTCTCCGGCCCGTCATGGAGATTCAATTCATGGGCTTCACCTACGCCGCCCTGGAGCAACTGTACACCCGCGCGGCCCGCCTGCACGCCCGCTCGCGGGGCCAGTATCCCTGTCAACTGGTACTGCGGGCACCCTTCGGCGGCGGCGTGCGGGCGCCGGACCTCCACGGCGAATCGATGGAGACCATCTTCGTCCACCACCCCGGCTTCAAGGTGGTCGTCCCCAGCACCCCCAGGGACGCGAAGGGGCTCCTCATTGCCAGCATCCGCGACCCCGACCCCGTCGTCTTCCTCGAACCGAAGAAGATCTACCGTGCGTTCCGGGAGGAAGTGCCCGAGGGAGCCTACGAGACGCCGCTGGGCGAAGCCGCCATCCGCCGGGAAGGCAGGGACGTCACCGCCCTCACGTGGGGAGCGATGACCCGCCCGACGCTGGAGGCAGCCGCGGACCTGGCCGGCGACATCGACGTCGAGGTGCTCGACCTGCGGACGCTCTCGCCGATGGACCGCGAGACGGTGGTCGCCTCCTTCGAGAAGACCGGCCGGGCAGTCGTCGTCCACGAGGCACCCCGCACCGGCGGGCTCGCTGGCGAGGTGATCGCCACGCTCCAGGAGGAGGCGCTGCTCTACCAGGAGGCGCCGGTCGGGCGCGTCACGGGCTGGGATACCGTCTACCCGCTGTACGAACTCGAGGACTTCCAGCTCCCGAACACGACGCGGGTGCGCGAGAAAATTCGCGAGGTTGCGGCGTTCTGAACGGGTGCGACGTGCTGGATTTCACTCCAGCGCCTCACGAAGCAACTGATTCACGTCACCCGGGTCGGCACTCCCGCCGGTCTTTTGCATCACCTGGCCGACGAGGAAGTTGATGGCGCCGTCCTCGCCGGCATGGTAGTCCTCGACGGCGCCGGGGTTCTCCTCGATGGCCGCCTCGACGGCCTGCTGGACCTCGTCGCCGGTCGTCTTGCCCAGTCCTTCCTCCGCGACGACAGTATCGGGGTCGCGGCCGTCGTCGAGCATCGACCGGAGGACCGTCTCGCGGGCGTTCTTGGCCGTGATCTCCTCCGCGGCGACCAGTTCGACGAGGCGTTTGACCTCGTCCAGTCGGCCGTCGATGTCCGTCACCTGCATGTCGCGGTAGTTCAGTTCGCCCAGGAGGTTGTCGGCGACCCACGTCGCGGCGAGGTCGGCGTCGAACTCCGCGGCGAGTTCCTCGTAGAAGTCCGCGACCTGCTTCGTGGCGGTGAGTTTGTCGGCGGCCTCCACGTCGAGGCCGTACTCCTCGCGGAACCGCTCGCGGCGGGCGTCCGGGAGTTCCGGGATATCGATTTCCTCCTTCCAGTCGGCTACCTCCAGCGGCGGGAGGTCGGCCTCGCGGTAGTAGCGGTAGTCTTTCTCTTCTTCCTTCGAGCGCATCGAGACGGTAATTCCCCGGGACTCGTCCCAGTGGCGGGTCTCCTGCTGGACGGCCCGGCCCCGCTCGATGGCGTTTTTCTGCCGCTGGGCCTCGTAGGCCAGGGCCTTCTCGGCGCCCTTGTGACTGGAGATGTTCTTGACCTCGGTCCGGTTCGCCGCTTCCAGAACGTCCGCGTCGACGCTGCCGTCCGCGCCGACCTCGCTTTCCGCGACGACCGAGAGGTTCGCGTCGACGCGGAGGCTGCCGTCCCGGCCGGCGTCGAACACGCCCAGGTATTCGAGGACTTCCTCCAGTTTCGCCAGGAAGGCACGCACCTCCGCGGCGTCCCGGAAGTCGGGGTCCGTGACGATCTCCAGGAGCGGCGTGCCGGCGCGGTTGTAGTCAACCAGCGTGTACTCGGCGGTGTCGATGGACCCTCCCTTGTGCTTGAGGCTGCCGGGGTCCTCTTCGAGGTGAGCCCGGCGGATGCCGACCGTCCGGCGCTCGTCGCCGACCGAGAATTCCAGGCGGCCGTCCTGACAGATCGGCGCGTCGTACTGGGAGATCTGGAAGTTCTTCGGGAGGTCGGGGTAGTAGTAGTTCTTCCGGTGGAACCGGGTTCGCTCGGGAATCGTCGCGTCGATTGCCTTGCCGACCTTCACCGCGGCCTCGACAGCACCCTCGTTGAGGACCGGCAACGCCCCGGGGAGGCCGAGACAGACCGGACAGGTGTTGGTGTTGGGTTCGTCGGCGGCGGCGGTCGAACAGCCACAGAAGATCTTGGTGTCGGTCTCGAGCTGGACGTGGACCTCCAGTCCGATGATCACCGCCAGCTCACCCGTCTCCTGTGCTTGTGCCATTGGCCGGACTTCGGCGGCGGCTGGCTAAAACGCACCGGTCGCGTCCGTTCCGGCCACGAACCACGGTTTCGTTTCCAGAACGTTACAGTGACGCCGAACGGACAGATGCGCGCGTTTCGCAGTCGGAGGGCCGGACGGACGCGACGCGGTAACGTATCGGAATCGGTATACGTGTCTGACACACGTTTATGTGTCCGGAGAAAAAGGTCCGGTATATGTGCGGTAACAGAGTCGAGGAACTGGAATCGCAGGTCAAGGAACTGCAGGCCTCCGTCGAGGGGTTGACGGACGAACTCGTCGAGTGCAAGGTTCGGCTGGCCGAACTGGAGGAAGTCGTCGACGAGGAGATGGGCTACGTACCGGAGCTACGGAGCGAGGAGGAGGGTGACGAAGAGCCCGAGATGCGGGTGCCGGAACCGGGCGAACCGCAGGACACGGCCGAAGCACCTAACACCGAGGCACCCGAGGAAGAGGACAACACGGAGGAGTCGGAGTCCGAGTCGGACATCATCGTCGCGTGACGCCGGCGCTCCGAAGCGAGCACCCACATGCACATCAAAGAGCTCGTCCTTGACAATTTCAAGAGTTTCGGCCGGAAGACTCGCATTCCATTCTACGAGGATTTCACCACGGTCAGCGGGCCGAACGGCTCCGGGAAGTCCAACATCATCGACTCCATTCTCTTCGCCCTGGGGCTCGCGCGCACCTCGGGCATCCGCGCAGAGAAGCTGACCGACCTCATCTACAATCCCGGCCACCAGGAGGGCGACTCCTTCGAGGGCGAGCGCGAGGCCAGCGTCGAGGTCATCCTCGACAACACCGACGGGACGCTCGACCGCGGCCAGGTCGTCACCGCCGCCGGCACCGAGAAGATCGGCGACGTCGACGAAATCGCTATCAAACGACGCGTCAAGGAGACCGAGGAGAACTACTACTCCTACTACTACATCAACGGCCGCTCGGTCAACCTCGGCGACATCACGGACCTCCTCGAACAGGCGGGCATCACTCCCGAGGGGTACAACGTCGTGATGCAGGGCGACGTCACCGAGATCACCAACATGACCCCGCGGGCGCGCCGGGAGATCGTCGACGAGATCGCCGGTGTCGCCCAGTTCGACGCCAAGAAGGAGGACGCCTTCGAGGAACTCGAGGTCGTCGAGGAACGCATCGACGAGGCCGAACTCCGCGTCGAAGAGAAGGAGGACCGGCTCGACCAGCTCGAAGAGGAACGCGAGGAGGCCCTGAAATACCAGGAGTTGCGCGAGCAGAAGGCCGAGTACGAGAGCTACCGCAAAGCCGCACAGCTCCAGGACAAGCGCGAGGAACTCGAAGAAACCGAGGCCGACATCGCCGAGCTAGAGGAGACCCTCGCGGAGCGGGAAGCCGAACTCGACGAGCGCCAGGCGCGGGTGATGGACCTGCAGTCAGACCTCGAGGCGCTGAACGAGGAGATCGAGCGCAAGGGCGAGGACGAACAGCTGGCGATCAAGCGCGAAATCGAGGAGGTCAAGGGCGACATCGCCCGCGTCGAGGACCGCATCGAGAGCCAGCAGGAGACCGTCGAGGCCGCCGAGAGCGACCGCCGGGAGGCGTTCGTCGAGATCGACAGCAAACAGGAGACCGTCTCGGACCTCGAAGACGAGATCCAGGAGGCGAAGGTCGCGAAGTCCTCGGTCGTGGCCGACATGGAGGACCGGAAAGCCGACCTGGCCGAAGTCGAGGCACGCATCGAGGAGGTCGGCGCCCAGTTCGAGGAGGTCAAAGACCAGCTCGACGAGAAGCGGAGCGAACTGGAGACCGCGAAGGCCGAGAAGAACGACCTCCAGCGCGAACAGGACCGGCTGCTCGACGAGGCGCGCCGCCGGTCGAACGAACAGCGCGAGACCGAGGCCGACATCGAGGCGGCCCGCGAGCGGATTCCCGACCTCGAAGCGGACATCGAGGACCTCGAAGTCGAACTCGAGAAGGCCGAACAGAACCGCGAGACGATCACCGAGGTCGTCGAGGACCTCAAAGCCGAAAAGCGGGAGCTCCAGTCGGACCTCAACGACGTCGAGGACGACCTCAACGCCGCCCAGCAGGAGTACGCCGAACTCGAGGCCAAGGCCGGCCAGTCCGGCGACACCTCGTACGGCCGTGCGGTGACGACGGTCCTGAACGCCGACATCGACGGCGTCCACGGGACGGTCGCCCAGCTTGGCAGCGTCTCCGGCGAGTACGCCACCGCCTGCGAGACCGCCGCCGGTGGCCGGCTCGCACAGGTCGTGGTCGACGACGACGCCGTCGGGCAGCGGTGTATCGAGTACCTCAAGTCACACAACGCCGGTCGGGCAACCTTCCTGCCCATCACCGAGATGAGCCAGCGGTCGCTGCCCGCGTTGCCCGACCACGCCGGCGTGGTGGACTTCGCGTACAACCTCGTGGACTTCGAGGCCGAGTACGCCGGCGTGTTCTCGTACGTGCTCGGGGACACGCTCGTCGTCGAGGACATCGAGACGGCACGCGAACTGATGGGGCAGTTCCGCCTCGTCACGCTGGAGGGCGACCTCGTCGAGAAGTCCGGCGCCATGAGCGGCGGCTCGAAGAAGGGGCCGCGGTACTCCTTCGAGGGCAGCGAGGGGAAACTCGACCGGCTCGCACGCCGCATCAACGACCTGGAGGACGAACGCCAGTCGATCCGGGCGGACATCCAGGACGTCGAGGAGCGCCTCGAGGACGCCCGCGACCGCCAGTCCGAGGCCGCCGAGCAGGCCCGCGAGATCCGGGCCGAGATCGAGTCCAAGGAGAGCGAGATATCGGAGACGGAGGCGGAGATCGAACGCCTCGAGGAGACGCTCGCGGAGATCGAGGAGGAACGCGAATCCGTCTCCGAGCAGATGGACGACCTCGAGGAAGAGATCGCCACCCAGAACGAGACCATCGCCGGGATCGAGGCCGACATCGAGGAGCTCGAATCGGAGATCGAGGACTCGGAACTGCCCGAACTCACCGCCGAGGCCGAGTCCATCCGCGAGGAAATCGACGACCTCGAACGCGAACGCGACGGGTACGACAGCCGGATCGAGGAACTCGAACTCAAAAAGGAGTACGCCGAGGACGCCATCGCCGACCTCCGGGAAGACATCGCGGAAGCAAAAGAGCGCAAGGCCGCAGCCCAGGAACAGATCGAGGAGCTGGAGGCTGAAATCGAGGCGAAGGAGGCGACCCTGGCCGAGAAAGAGGCGGCCGTCGCCGAACTGGAGGAAGAACTCGCGGAACTGAAAGACGAGCGCGAGGACCTGAAAGCGGAGTTGAGCGAGGCCCGCCAGGCCCGCGACGAACAGCGCGAGCAGGTGGCGAGCGTCGAGTCGGACCTGGGCGAGGCCCGCGAGGAGGCCGACCGCCTGGAGTGGGAGATCGAGGAACTGGAAGCCGAGGTCGGGGACTTCGACCCCGAGGAGGTACCCGACCACCACGTCGTCGAATCCGAGATCGGCCGCCTCGAGGCGGAGATGGAGGCCATGGAGCCGGTCAACATGCTCGCAATCGAGGAGTACGACCGCGTGGAGGAGGAACTGGAGGACCTACTGGAGAAGAAGGCGACGCTGGTCGAGGAGGCCGACGGGATCCGCGAGCGCATCGAGAGCTACGAGGCCCGCAAGAAGGAGACGTTCATGGAGGCCTTCGACGCCATCGACGAGTACTTCCAGGACGTCTTCGAGCGCCTCTCGGACGGCACGGGACGGCTCCACCTCGAAAACGAAGAGGACCCATTCGACGGCGGGCTGACGATGAAAGCCCAACCCGGCGACAAACCCATCCAGCGCCTGGAGGCGATGAGCGGCGGGGAGAAGTCCCTGACCGCGCTCGCCTTCATCTTCGCCATCCAGCGGCACAACCCCGCGCCCTTCTACGCGCTGGACGAGGTGGACGCGTTCCTGGACGCCGCCAACGCCGACCTCGTCGGGGAGATGGTCGACGAACTGGCCGGGGACGCGCAGTTCGTCGTCGTCTCGCACCGCTCGGCGATGCTCGAACGCTCCGAGCGGGCCATCGGCGTCACCATGCAGGAGGACAATGTCTCCGCAGTGACCGGCATCGACCTCTCGGGCGAGCCCGACGGCGACGGTGAACCGGAGGTGCCCGCGGATGACTGACGAGACGCTCGCTTCGCTCGCGTCTCGTGGGTCGCAGGAAACCGAGCGAAGCGAGGTTTCCTGCTCTGAATTTGATGGGCAGGCGCGTCTCTCGGTGGCTGGTCGGTCGGCGCGTCACGAACTCCTACGGGGGTGTCTGGCGTGACAGACGAAGAGATTCCGCTCAACATCACCGGGCACGAGGAGCGGGAGGCGCCACGCGCCTCCGACAAGTCGAGCGGCGACGAGCCGCGAGACAGGGAAGCGCCCAGCGCTTCCAACAAGTCGCGCGGCGGTGGACCGCAAGACGAGGACGTACCAGGCCCGAATCCGCCAGCCACGCTCGACGATGGCGACGACGTCGGGAGCGAGACGCTGGAGTCGGAGACAGCCGACGAAGAGGACGACGAGGAGGTCGAACCGGTCGAGGTGCTCGTCCAGCTCGCCAAGGACGGCGAGATCGAGCCCTGGGACATCGACATCGTCGCGGTGACCGACAAGTTCCTGGACCGCATCGACGAGGCGGACCTGCGGACCTCGGGCCGGGCGCTGTTCTATGCGAGCGTCCTCCTGCGGATGAAAGGCGACGCGATGCTGGAGGGCGACGACGAGGAGCCCGCCGAGCCCGAGCCGTGGGAGCAGCCGATGGGCGAGATCGAGCCCGAGGGCCCCGACCCGTTCGCGGCGCTGGAACAGGAGATAGACCGCCGGCTCGAACGCAAGCGCGCCCGGGGGATGCCCCAGACGCTGGACGAACTGGTCCGCGATCTGCGGGAGGCCGAGCGGGACACCTGGTGGAAAGAGTCCCGCGAGTACGACACCAGCGACTCGCCGGACGGGTTCCACCGGGGCACCCAGGAACTGGACTACCGGGCGACCGACGACCGCCGCATGGACGACGAGCCCACGGCGGCGGACGTGACCGGGACCGCCCACGCCGAGAACATCGACGACATCGTCGACAGCGTCTACGGTGCCCTGCGCGAACACTACGAGGCGGGCCGCGAGGAAGTGCTGTACCGCGAGATCGACGACGCCGGCGGGTCGCGCGTCGAGACGTTCCTCGGCCTGCTCTTCCTGGCCCACCGCGGCCGCGTCCGTCTCCAACAGGACGAACTCTTCGGCGACCTCTGGGTCCAGGATCCCGGCATGGCGACCACGTCGGGCGAGGCCGTCGCCGACTGACTCCAGGAACCGTTGTACGAGACGGCACTACGAGTGTCGAGACCGGCAAGAAAGCCCCCGCGTGCTGGGCTCGGGGGACCGCACCTGCGCTCCTCGCTTCGCTGCGGTGTCTGCGGGCGACCCCCGGAGTCGCCCGCAGGCTAGCGAGACCGGTAGGTCTCGCCCTGCTTGGCGGGTCCGCCGTCGCCCAGCCCGCGGCCCCTTTCATTCCCACCCCACCCAACTGCGGGCCTGCCCTTCCCCGGGTCGCTTGGCCTCGCGCGTCCGCGCTCGGAACGCACTTCCGGCCGCTCTGCGGTGGCGCGCGCTGTCGTTCCCGCGAGCGGAGCGAGCGGCCGGGGGCTTTCATGCTGTTGACACGGGGTTTCTCCATGCTCATCTCTGTTTGATTGAGCGATTGCACCGACCCGAGCGTTCTTGTGGCTCCAGTCCTGGGTAGCGTACGTATGCCTTGCAGGTGTTCAGGCTCACACGCGAAGCGTGGCGCGACCATCGGTGCGAGCGTCGGCGCGGCACTCGGCAGCCCGCTCGGTCCCGTCGGTGCCGGCGTCGGCGCTGGCTTCGGCGGCGCGACGGGCTATCTGGCCGGATACGCGCGCGACCAGATCCCGCCCTGAGGGCTGCCGAAGGTGTCGAAGTAGACGTCAGTTACTCTTTTATTTCCTCTCGCGTCATATCTCATCCGTGGTAACATGTACGACGCGATTTTGCTCCCCTACGACGGGAGCAACGAGTCCAAGCGGGGCATCGAGCACGGCATCGAACTGGCGTCCAGTCTGGGCGCGACGGTCCACGCGCTGTACGTCGCCGACCTGCCGGGAGCGCCCCGGACCGTCTACTACACCGACGACGAGGACGAACTCCACGAGGACTACCAGGCACACGGCGAGGAACTCACCGCCGAGGTCTGCGAGATGGCCGGGTCGGCCGGCGTCGAGTGCGTCGCCGCAGTCAAATTTGGCAATCCCGCCCGCGAAATCGTCGACTACGCCGACGAGGAGGGCGTCGACGCCATCGTCATGGGCAGCGCCTACGGTGGAGCCTTCCGCGCCCTGCTGGGAAGCACCACCGACAGGGTCGTCCGGACCGCGACGGTACCCGTCATCACCCACCGTATCCAGCGCGTCGAGGACTGAGGGACGGCACAGTGGACGAGCAGGGAGATAGCGTGACTACTCGACGATCCGGCTGGTCCCGGGCGGGAGAAACTCCTGGATGCGGTCGGGACTGGCGACTTTCCGGACGAAGGACTCGTCGGTGAAGCGCTCGCGGAACTCCCTGTAGGCGCGCTTGGCGACGTCGTTCTGTGCGAACTTGCCCGGTTCGACCTCAATGGTGGTCTCGGCGCGGTCTTCGATGGGTTCGGACGGCCCGCCGATGACCCGGGTTTCCGGCTGGCAGGTGATGCCGACCGCGACGCCGACCGCGACGTCCCTGTAGTAGGTTCGGTCCCCCCGGATAGCGAAGCCGCCCTTCTCCAGATACTCGCCGCTCTCGGGTGTCTTCGAGACCTGGTCGGCCCCGACAGCGTAGGCGTCGCCGGCGAACTTCCCGTCCTTCCAGACCGAGGAGTACGAGACCGCGAACTGCGCGGCCTCCTCCCTGGAGCGGTCGGGGATTGTGATGTCCTCGTCGTAGGATTCGCTGGGACCGGTCGCTTTGAGGACCGTCGCCGGACCGCCGTGGGCCTGCGCGTGGAAGAACAGGTCGCCTCGGTCGAGGTACTTCTTGACGATCTCCTCGTTCTCGTCGGCGTTGCGGCCGCCGATGACCAGAAAGCCGTCGCTCGTGTGGAACCACCGGAAGCGCTCGTACCACTGCTCCGAGGCGCGGACCGGGATCGAGGACCGCGAGAGCCAGTCGATATCGTCCTCCTCCTCGACCATCTCCTCGCCCTCGCTTTCGTCGTCCTCCGTCTCCGCGGCGTCCCACTGGTCGCGGCGCTCCTTGACGCGGGCGAGTTGCTCGCGGGTCTCCGCGATGGCCTCCTGGGCGCCGTCCTTCTTCTCCTCGACGCGCTTTGCCTCGTTGTAGAGGCGGTCGGCGTTCTTCTCGACGCCGTCGGCGACCCGGAGTGTCACGGTGTACTCGCCGACGTCCATCGTGACCGTTCCCTCGCTGCCGTCGACACTCCGGACGGCCTCGGCGGCGGGGATGCCCCGCTCGGCGCCCTCCTCGAAGCGGGCCTCGATGTCCGCCCAGGGGGTGCCGTCCTCGCGGGCCGACCGGACCGTCGAGAGCACCTCGTCGACGAGGTCGTAGTTGGCGTACAGCGTCTCGGCCTTCTCGCGTTCCTGCCGGGCCTGGGCCTCGAAGTCCTCGATGGCGCTCTCCTGTTGCTGGATGATGCGCTTCTGTTTCTCGATTTCGGCCGCGAAGTCCGGCCGGTCCCGGCCGCCGTCGTCCTCCTCGTGGTCGGCCTCGAAGTTGGTGAAGTAGTCGTCCAGCGCGTCGGTGAACGTCTCGAAGGCCACCGGGTGCAGCGCGGCGTGTTCCTCCATCGGGACGGGTGTCACGTCGACGCGCCGAGCAGTTGACTCCTCGGAGTCCCGGTCGCCACCGTCGTCGCTTCCGTCTCCGCGCTCGTGGTACACGCGCGGGTCGAGGTCGGCGGCCGTCAGGCGGTCGTCGAGGCGCTGGATGGCGTCGTAGACCGCGCGGTACTCGGCCTCGCCCGCCTCGTCGATGTCCAGCGTCTTGGACACGCCGGCGCGGGTACACAGTTCCTCGCCCCAGAGGCCGCCGAAGTTCAGCCGCGTGGCCAGCGTCCGCACGATGTCGGTGTCCGAATCGTCCATCCGGGCGGCGAAGGCCTCGAAATCAGCAGTGCGGGGGTCGAATCGGGCGTCGGGGAACTCGTACTGGGCACCTGGCGCGACGGTCCGGGACTTCAGACGGACTGTCTCCAGGCAGTCGACGACGCTCCCGGTCCCGTCGAGGACGGCCAGGTTCCCCTCCCCGAACAGTTCCGCGACGATGGTGGTACTGTCGTCCTCGCGCTCGAAGCGCAACTGGAGGATGCGGTCGAAGGCGAACTGGGAGGCCTCGACGAGATCGGCGCCCGCGAGGCGGTTCCGGAGCATCATCGCGAAATTGGGGGGCCGTTCGGGCGCCGGCGGGACGTTCTCGGGATCGGCGACCCGGACGTGTTTGGTCTCGCCGACGTCGACGAGCAGTTCGATCCGCCCGCGGTCGAAATCCCGGAACTTGAGGCGGAGAATGTCCTCGGGGTAGAGGTAGGCCTTCTCGACGCGTGCGCCGGTGTACCGGTCGAGTTCGCCCGCGAGCGCCGCGAGGTCGACGCTCGTCAGTTCCCGCTTCGGATCCATGGTTTCCCTTCCGCCAGCGGATGGAAATGCGTGTCGTTGCGTCTCCAGCCGCGTAGTCGTTGCACATTCAGCCTCGTGGCCGACGGTGACACACAGTCAACACCGCGTCGCGAGATCAGCGAGGGCGTCGTCGCCCCTGGCGGTGAGTGGGGTGCCGTGGGCCATCGCCACGACCTCGAACGGCGGGGCGCGTTCGACCAGCGCCCTGACGCTCCCGCGGAGTTCGTCCATGTCGTAGGAATCGAACCACTCCGGTGTCGTCAGCCGGCCGTCGCTCTCCCAGACGAGATCCCCCAGGAACGCGACGCCGAAATCGGCGTGGACGTAGACGGTGTGCCCGGGGTTGTGACCGGGCGTGTGGTAGGCGGTGAACCCGCCGATGGTGTCGCCGTCCTCGACTCCGACGAGGTCGACGCCAGCGAGGTCCCACACGCGCCTGACAGCGCGGTGGAAGAGTCCCTTGTGGCTGACCGGCGACGGGGTAACCTCGCGCCGGACGAGCGCGAGGTCGGCCGCGCCGAGGTAGACCGGCCCCGCGAAGGCTCCGAGCGCGCGGAGGCCGCCCACGTGGTCGATGTCGTAGTGTGTCAGGAGGACCCTGTCGACGTCCCCGACGGCGTAGCCCGCGGCCGCGAGTTCGTCGGCGAGCGCGGGTCTGTTGACGAAGAGGCCAGTATCGACCAGCGTGACCGTCCCGTCGTCGACGAGAAACGCGTTCGACGCCAGCGGCGGGACGAGTCCGAGTTCGAGCAACCAGACGCCCTCGCGGAGTTCCCGGGCCACGGTCACCCGACCCGTGCCAGCCACACCGCCGGATCCTCGAGTTCGGCGTCGGTCGGCAGCGTCTCCGGGGACCGCCAGACCAGCCCGGCCGTCTCCATCCCGCCCCGGTCGACGACGGCCTCGAAGAAGGCCTTCCCGCGCTCGTACTGGCGGCGCTTCATGCTGAGGCCCAGCAGCCGGCGGATGAGTCGCTGGAGCGGTCCCCGCCCGCGGCGGCGCGCCTCCAGTTTCCGGCGCAGGTCCGCGTACTCCTCGTCGAAGGCCCGGTCCATCACGAGTTCGGCGTACCCCTCGACGGCGGTCATCGTCGTATCGAGGGCCCCCAGCGACTCGCGGTCGATCGATCCCTCGGCGAGCGTGTCGACCGCCTCGCGCACCGCCCGTTCGAGGTGTGCCGAGAGCCACGGCGCGGCGCCGAACTCCGCGGCGTGGGTCACCTCGTGGAAGGTGATCCACCGGCGAAACCGGGGATAGGGGACGTCCAGTTCCTCGGCGGCGCGCAGGATGTTCGGCCGGACGAAGTACAGCGCGTGGTCGTCGCTGTCGGCAAGCAGGAGGGGATCGTACTGCCCGAGGACGTTGTTCGCCAGAAAGGACAGCGCGATCGACATCGACCCCGTGTTGAGCACGCGCGCGATTTCGGGGACGTACTCGGCGCGGGTCTCCAGGGGAGCCATCACCCGCTCGAACGTGTCGACGTTGGCCCCGATCCAGTGGTGCCGGTGCTGGATTTCGACCGTCTCGGGCAGGTCGAAAGCGAGGTCAGTCGTCGACCGGACGCGGTCGCGGGCCTCGCGCACGTCGGCGGCGTAGGCCCCGCGCTCCTCGGCGGAGACCTCGAGAGGGCCCGGATCCGTCGAGGCGGTCGCGGCCGTGGCGACCGCGGACCAGTCGATGGGACCGTCGCCGCTCGCACCGGCGACGGCCCGGACGCTCCGGTAGAGGCTCATGAGTCGCCGTCGCTCCGGAGTTTCCTGACCACGACCGCCACGACGACGAGGAACACGAGACCGACCACCAGCGGGAGCAGACGCCGGTCGGCCCCCGCACCGTCCGCGTCCTCGCCGTCCGCGCTGTCCCCGTCTCCGACACTCCCCTCGTCGGCGTCGGATTCGCCACCGGCACCGCTGAACGGCGCGTGTGCGGTGAAAGAGGCGTCTTCGACCTGCAGTTTCAGGAGGGTGTACTCTGCCATACACATCCTTCGGGGACCCGCCTCTTAGCCGTTTGGCCGACCGCGCTTCCTTGTTCCTACGTATCACGTACGGAGTTTAATTAACGCGATAATTGCGAGACTTTTTGTGGGATGCGGGGGTCACCCTCGTGCACAGGACTGATGCGACAGGGTCTCATGCTGGTCGCCCTCGCCGTACTGGGGGTGGGGGTTGCCAGTGCGAACACGCCACCGCTCGCCGACGCAGGCCTCGACCAGCAGGTCGAGGAGAACACCACGGTCTACCTCGACGCTGGCGGCTCGACGGACCCAGACGGGAACGTCACGGGCTACGAGTGGTCGATCACCGCGCCGAACGGGACTGAACTGACGCCGGACTGTGAGAGTTGCGCGCGCACGGAGTTCGTCCCGGAACGGACCGGCCAGTACAACGCGACGGTCGCGGTGACCGACGACGACGGCGCCACCCGCGAGGATACCCTGTACGTCGATGTCGAGACGGCGACGCCGCCGAGTGTCACGGTGTCGGGTCCCGACGCCGTCATCGCCGGCGACGCGCAGACCTACACCGCCGACGCGAGTGCGGGCGGGGACGACCTCTCGACGATCACCTGGCGCGTCGACGGCTCTCACCGCGCCCACGTCGCGGCCAGCGGGGACGCCGAAACCGTGACCCGCGAGTTCTCCTTCGAGAAGGGCGAACACACTGTCACCGTCGTGGTCATCGACGACAGCGGCAAGCGCGAGAGCGACGAGATGACCGTCGAGGCTGTCGAACCCGTGGGTGTCGGTGATGGCGGCGGTGGTGGTGGCGGTGGTGGCGATACTGTCCTCGTCGCGGATCAAGAAAACGATGAATTCGACAGTAATCCTGATAGCATCATTGAGTACAACACGAACACCAACAAGTGGCGAATCGATCAGGACAGAGCAGAACGAAGCGAGGGAAGCGTCCAGATTGGCGACGCGGAGATATCGATGGCTACGTTGGAGTTCGTTGACTCCTCGGAAGAGTTTAAGCAGGCACTTGACCAGAAGGGCGTTAGTGAAGAAACGGCTCTCAGGGCTGCGACGGCAGAGACGAACAAGCCAATACAGGACACGGTCGGCATCGAACAGCACGATCCCCACAGGGAGAACCACAATAGTGGACAGAAGACCAACGACGAGTGGGTCGAAAACGAAGTCGAAGAGAGAGATAAAATCGATACCCCTGAGTCCGACCCCGACCCAGAGCCCGACGCCGAGACCAAGGAACCCAAGGGACCAAGTCCGGAACCAGTCGGTGTCATAGATACAAGCACTTCCACCTCAACTTCCGACAGCGAGGGTAGCGACTCCGGCGGTGGCGGTGATCGCACCGCGTCAGCAGGCCCGGGCCGTGGCGGCATATCAAGCGGTGGCGACTCCGGCGGTAGCAACGACGGCGGTAGCCGCGGCGGCAATAGCGGCGATAGCACCGCATCAGCAGGCCCAGGTCGTGGCGGCATATCGAGCGGTGGAGCCGGTAGCACCTGGGTTGGATTGTAAGGCACTGTAAAATTGCACGAATTCGATAAGCTAAATTATCCTCCGTAGCAGACGGTTTCGGCAAGGATGATCGAGGAACTTGATATCGAAGTGACTGAAGATGAGGAAGTGCCATTCATGGACAAACCGCGCACGCCAGCCTGGCTGATCTGGCTGGCGTGCCGACTCCATGCTGGTGCAGCATCCCTCTCAGAGTGTGCTGACGTCTTGGAGTGGTTTGGCGTCGATCGCACTCGTCAATCCGTGGATAACTGGTATGGAAAGTACACGGAGTACTGCGATCAGGAGTTCACGGCAACTCCTGATCGCGTCGCCGTCGATGAGAAACAGATCCAACTCGAAGAAGAGCAGAAGGTCTGGCTCTACGCCGCGATCGACGTAGACGAGAAAGTTGTCCTGCACGCTCACCTGTCACCGCGTCGGGGCACGAAGCCCGCGACGCGGTTCCTTCGGGAACTCAAAGACCGACACAACGTCGAAGATGCGGAGTTTCTCGTTGACGGAATGGGCTACCTTACCGCTCTTGCTCGGACTGATCTCAGCGGAGATCTCAATTACAGCGACCGCAACATCGTTGAAAAACTCTTTCAGACAGTCTCTATGCGGATTGGACGCTTTCATGAGACGTGGAATGCCAGTCAGGCCAGCGCGGAACGCTGGCTGACTGGCTTCTTCCACTACTACAATCACCTGCGAAGTCATCAAGCGCTCGACAATCAA
>JAHENO010000190.1 GCA_018609945.1 Haloarculaceae archaeon
GAGTGCTTGCTCGATCGGTTCTTCCTCGAACCGATCGAGCCAGTTGCGAATCGTTTTCTCCACAACGCCGTGGCGTTCAGCGAGTGTTTCGATCTCGTCGCCCTGTTTGCGACCAATCGCAGCAAGTACTCGTTCGCGGGGATTCCCTTCCTCAGCTTGGTCACGCAACTCTTGAAGTTCTTCCAGAGTGATATCGTCCAATCGACCCATTAGCCATCCTCACGAAGTCTACCGGTAAAAAATTACGCACGACCCTATCAATAACCACCGGGTGGAATGCGATTAGGAAGGCTCCATAATGGATCTCCAGGTAGGAGTAGCCGGATCGACGGGAACTGCTCAGCAATCTCTGGCTTGAACGTCACAACAACACCGCTACCACCTCCAAGCTCCGCTTGATCTGTCTCTCCGAGCGACTCCGGCATTGTTACTGCACCCTCCTCCGGCAGTTCCAGAACGTATGCATCGTCGACGATGTCTGCGAAGTCGTCGGCACGGGCATGGTTTCGGTCTCGGAGACGGCCGGCGAGGGCGTGGCCGCCCTCGTCGCCTTCGGCACCATCGGGATCGGCGGCCTCGGGGCCATCGTCGCGGGCGTCGGGGCAGACCGCGTGGGTCGGACGAACGTCACCAGCGCCAGCATGCTCGTCAGTGGGAGCGCCTGCCTGCTTGCGGGGGTGGTCTTCGGTGCGTCGCTGCTCGTGGTCGTCCCGTTCGTCCTCGTCTGGGGGTTCGTCATCGTCGCCGATTCGGCACAGTTCTCGACTGCGGTGTCGGAACCGACCGACGACTCCTACGTCGGGACGGCGCTCATCCTCCAGACCGCGGTCGGCTTTCTCCTGACGCTCGGGTCGATCCAGCTGACCCCGATCGTCGCCGACGCCGTCGGCTGGCAGTGGGCGTTCGCCCCGCTGGTCGTCGGGCCGCTCGTCGGCACGGCCGCGATGCTCTCTCTCCGTCGTCTGCCCGAGGCCGCACAACTCGCTGGCGGGCGTGGCTGACTGTCGGAAGGCATGTGGATCGACAGATACGGCGCTCCCGGCCGCGGTCCGCGTTCAGGCCAGTTCCTCGATGTTCTCGATGACGGCCGCGGCGTACTCGCTGGTGGCGAGTTTCTCGCCTCCTTCGATTTGGCGGTGGAGGTCGTAGGTGACCCGCTTGGAGGAGATGGTCGCCTCGCAGGCGTCCTTGATCAGTTGGGCAGCGTCGGACCAGTCCATGTACTCGAACATGATCGCCCCCGAGAGGATCATCGCGGTGGGGTTGACCTTGTCCTCGCCGGCGTACTTTGGTGCCGAGCCGTGGACCGGTTCGGCCAGACATAAAGCGTCCCCGAAGTTCGCACCCGGCGCGATGCCCAGGCCGCCGATCTGGGCACCACAGGCGTCACTGAGGTAGTCGCCGTTGAGGTTCGGCAGCGCCATGACGTCGTACTGCTCGGTCCGGGTGAGGACCTGCTGGAGCATGTTGTCGGCGATGCGGTCGTTGACGACCACGGCGTCCTCGGGCTGTTCGCCGTCGCGCTCCTCCCAGAGGGTGTTCTCGGTGATGACCTCGTCGCCGTACTCCTCCTCGGCGACCTCGTAGCCCCAGTCCCGGAACGCACCCTCGGTGAACTTCATGATGTTGCCCTTGTGGACCAGCGTCACGGAGTCCCGACCGTGTTCGAGGGCGTAGTCGATGGCCTGCCGGACCAGCCGCTTGGTGCCGTGCTCGGAGATGGGTTTGACGCCGATGCCGACGGGCCCGTCGTGGATGGTCTCCTCGACGCCCATCTCGTCTTCGAGGAACGACCGGACTCGTTCGACCTCGTCGGTGCCGGCCTCCCACTCGATGCCGGCGTAGACGTCCTCGGTGTTCTCCCGGAAGCTCACCATGTCCATCTGCTCGGGGTGCGAGACCGGCGAGGGGACGCCCTCGAGGTGGTAGGTCGGCCGGACGTTCGCGTAGGTGTCCAGCGTCTGCCGGAGCGCGACGTTCAGCGACCGGTAGCCCGAACCCACGGGGGTCGTCAGTGGGCCCTTGATCGCGACGCGGTGTTCGCGGATGGCCTCGACGGTCTCGTCGGGGAGGTTCTCGTCGTACAGTTCGCGTGCGCTCGACCCGGCGTAGATCCGCATCCAGGCGACGTCCCGGCCGGTCGCCCGTGCCGCCGCCGTCAGGACGTCCTGGGCCGCCGGGGAGACGTCCTGGCCGATCCCGTCGCCGTAGAGGATTGGGATGATCGGCGTCTCCGGGACATCGAGTTCGTCGGCCTCCTCGTCGATCACCCGGATCCGCTCGCCCTCGTCGGGTACCTCGACCGTGTCGTACGTCATATGTCGGGGGATTGCCCGGCCGCCTGTAAAGGCATGCCGCTTTCGTCGAGCGTGTGGGACAGCGTTGCGCGGGAGCGGTATCCCTATTTCCCGGCCGGCCGTCGTGCGCACATGCGCGTTCTCGTCCACGGTGGCGCTGGGAGTGCACCGGACGAACCGGCGGCGCGACAGGCTGTTCTGGACGCCGCCAGCAGGGCCGGCGCCGACGCCCGCACCCCCGAGGCTGCCGTCGTCGCGACGGTTCGTCACCTCGAGTCCGACCCGCGGTTCAACGCCGGCGTCGGGAGCGCCGTCCAGAGCGACGGCGTCGCCCGTACCGACGCAGGGCTGATGACCGGCGACGGCGCGTCCGGCGCGGCCTGTGCCATGGCCGGCGTCGAGCACGCCGTCGAGGTGGCACGCCTCGTGAGAGCCGACACCCCACACGTCCTGCTCGCCGGTGAGCGAGCGGTGGCACTGGCCGACGACGCCGGTGTCGCGACCGACCGCGACCTGTGGACCGACGCCACGCGGGCGCGCTGGCAGGCTGCGGACCCGCCCGAGACCGCCGGCCCCCGCGAGCAACTGGCGTGGGTCCGGGAGCAGTTCGGCGACGACATCTCGGCCCGCGACCACGACACCGTGGGCGCAGTCGCGACCGACGGCGACCAGCTGGCGGCCGCAACCTCGACCGGCGGCCGGTGGTTCGCACTCGCCGGCCGGGTCGGTGACGTGCCACAGGTCGGGGCGGGCTTCTACGCGATGGAGCGGGCGGCAGCGAGTGCCACCGGCGAGGGGGAAGCCATCGCACGGTTCGGGCTGGCCCGCCGGGCCGTCGCGGCCGTCGCGGAAGGGGCCGACCCGGCGACTGCGGCCCGCCAAACCATCGACCGGTTCGCCGCGCGCACTGGCGGGACTGCGGGCGTGATCGTCCTCGACGGTTCGGGCGCGACCGGGCGCGCACACAACGCCCGGGCGATGCAAACCGCGAGGCGCGGCGAACAGTAAGCCTTTCTCCCCGAGCGTCGAAGAACGAGTCATGAGCGACGTGGACCTCACTGACGAGCAGTACGAGAAACACCGCGAGGCCGGCGAGATACTCGCCCAGGTGCGCGAGGAGGTACAGGACCGCGTCGAGGTGGGCGCGAGCCACCTCGAGGTGGCCGAGTGGGCCGAAGGGCGCATCCGCGAACTCGGCGGCGAGCCGGCCTTCCCGGTGAACATCTCCATCGACGAGGAGGCCGCCCACGCCACACCGGGTGCCGACGACGACGACACCTTCGGCGAGGAGATGGTCAACCTCGACATCGGGGTCCACGTCGACGGCTGGCTGGCCGACTCCGCGGTGACGGTCGACCTCTCGGGGAACCCCGACCTCGTCGAGGCGTCCGCGGACGCCCTAGAGGCCGCACTCGACGTCGTCGCAGCGGGCGTCGAGACCGGCGAAATCGGCCGCGTCGTCGAGGACACCATCGACGGCTACGGCTACAATCCCGTGGTGAACCTCACCGGCCACGGGCTGGGCCACTGGGAACAGCACACCGAGCCGAACATCCCCAACCGCGCGGTCTCACAGAGCACCGAACTCCAGGCCGGGGACGTCGTGGCCATCGAACCGTTCGCGACCGACGGCAGCGGCAAGGTCAGCGAGGGCAGCGAGGAGGAGATTTACGCCCTCGAACGCGAGGCGTCGATCCGCAACCGCCAGGCGCGACAGGCTCTCGACCAGATCACCGACGAGTTCCGCACCCTGCCCTTCGCGATCCGGTGGCTGGACGTCTCGCGGGCCTCGATGGCGCTGCGCCGCCTGAAACGCCAGGACATCGTCCACGGGTATCCGGTACTCAAGGAGGACGACGGCTGTCTGGTCAGCCAGAAAGAACACACCGTCATCGTCACCGAAGACGGCTGCGAAGTAACGACCCGGTGAGCGTTCTAGGCGTTGTTCATCCGCGTCCGCTCGGTGTCTCCGCAGACCCGGCACTCGCTGATCCGGTAGGGCTCGCGGGAGTACTGTGCGTTTTCGGGCTGGCTGCTCTCGGTGAGGATCTTTACCGTGATCGTGTGGGGCGTCTGCTGGTCGCACTCGTCACACTCCTCGGTCAGGTCGTCGATATCGGTTGTCGTCGTTGCCATCGTACTCATTCCGTGGGCGTCACGTTGCATAAAAAAGACAGACCGTCCACTCTGTTCAGACCTGCCAGCCCCGCCGAGGCCTGCAACCGCCAATATACCGCGGAGGGAGCGCCCGGAGCGCCGTTCAACAGTTTCAACTGTCCGTCGAACACGAACTGTTTTCGCTGAACGGCCGAAATCTATATATACTAGAAGTTGTGCGCGCCGGGCCGGGGCAACGGATGGGCAGGCGTTATACTGGCGGGCGACGGACGGTCGCCCATGGACCAGGTGTTCGCCCCGTGGCGGATCGACTGGGTCGAGCGGTCGGACCGCAACGAGGAGGTCGAGGGCTGTGTATTCTGTGCCCTGCCCGAACGGGAGGCCGACAGGGAGCACAACCTCCTCGCACGCGGCGACCGGGCGTACGTCCTGCTCAACAACTACCCCTACAATCCCGGCCACGCGATGGTCATTCCACACGAGCATACGGGCAAGTACTGCGACCTCGACGCGGAGACGCTGCTGGCGAAGGAGCGACTCCTCCAGCGGACCATCGGGGCGATGGACGAGGCGCTCGCCCCCGACGGCTACAACGTCGGGTACAACCTCGGCCACGGCGCCGGCGGCTCCATCACCGAGCATCTCCACGCCCACGTCGTCCCGCGGTGGGAGGGCGACACCAACTTCATGCCCGTCGTCGCCGATACGAAGGTCATCGTCGAGGCCGTCACCGAGAGCTACGACCGCCTGCACGGGGCCTTCGCCGCACAGGAGGGCGTCGAGACCCGCGGCGAGGAGCTGGCAGTGGTGGTCACGGGCGAGGGGTGACGCTCCAGGCGCGAGGACTGCCGTCTCCGGATGGCTGGCGCCAGCGACGGGACCGCAGTCCAGCGACGGCGGGTGCCAAAGCCCTTTGTCGGGGGGGCCGAACCGGCCGACGATGTCGCGGGCCAGCGCGCTCCGGCGGGTCGGCCTGCTCGTGCTGGGAGTCAACGCCGCGCTGTTCGCCGCCAAGGGGGTCGTCTACCTCGAAACGGGAAGCCTGGCCGTGGGCTCCGAGGCCGCCAACAGCCTCGCGGACGCCGTCTACAGCCTGGTCATCGTCGGCGGCCTCTATCTGACGACCCGGCCGCCGGATTTCGAGCACCCGCACGGCCACGAGCGCATCGAGCCGTTCGTCTCGCTGTTCGTCGCGGTCGGCATCTTCGCGGCCGGCGGGGTGATCCTCTGGCAGTCGGCGGCGTCGCTGCTCTCGGGGTCGGTCGCCGTGGCCCGCGGCCCGGCAGCCGCGGCGGTCCTGGCCGGCGCAGCCGCGGTCAAGTTCCTCCTCTACCGGTACTGCCTGCGGGTCGGCACCGAGCGCAACTCCCCGGCGCTGGTCGCGACAGCGGTCGACAACCGCAACGACATCCTGACCGCCGGAGCAGCGCTCGTCGGCGTCCTCGGCGCGCAGGTCGGGTATCCGCTGCTGGACCCCCTCGCCGCCGGCGTCGTCGCCCTGGGCATCCTCTATACCGGCGTCGGGGTGGTGCGGGACAACGTGCGGTACCTCGTCGGGGAGGCCCCGCCCGAAGACCTCCGGGCCGAAATCGTCCGCCGGGCGCTGGCCCACCCCGACGTGGAGGGCGCCCACGACGTCATCGCCCACTACGTCGGCCCGGAGATCGACGTCAGCCTCCACATCGAGGTCGAGGGCGACCGCACCCTCCGGGAGGCCCACGACATCGAGACGGCGGTCATGGAGTCCATCCAGGACCTCCCCGAGGTCGACGACGCCTTCGTCCACGTCGACCCGAAGGAGGCCGGCGAGTGGAAGACCGACGAGGAGGTCGACCGACTCGTGGGTGGCGGCCGCGA
>JAHENO010000191.1 GCA_018609945.1 Haloarculaceae archaeon
CCCGAGTAGCCGTCGACGCTGATGATCTTCAGCTCGCGTGCGCCCGTGTTGTCGGCACACGTCACCAGCGACCCCTTCTCGAGGCCGGGCGTCACGTCTGCGTTCAGCGCCTCCATCAGTCGTCACCTCCTCCTGCGTTCGATACTACCACATGACTCTTCGTCTTCGAGAGCGGTCGTGTCTCTGCGATCGTGACCTCGTCGCCTTCCGTCAGGTCCATGCACGGGGGTGCGTGGGCCGGGATCCGGCTGCGCCGCTTCATGAAGCGGTCGTACTTCTCCACTTTCACGTCGTACTCTCGCTCGACGACGACGGTCTTGTCCATCTCCGTGGAGGCGACGTCGCCGACGATGGTCTGCCCGCGCACGGACAGCGACCCGTGGAACGGGCAGTTCTCGTCGTCGCACGCCTCCGCTGGTTCCTGTACGTTCAGTCCTAGCGCCATTGTGAATCACCTGTCTGTTCCGTGCGTCGGGCCGGACGCGCGACGAGGCGCTCGCCTGCCACTGTGACGGTCCGCCCGTCGGGCAGGTCGAACGCGAACGTCGCCGCGGCCTTCGGCACCTGGGACACCCGAGACGTCCCGTCCGCGCGCTCGATTTCGAGCGTCTGCGTCGTCTCCGCGACGACCGTGCCGGCGACGCCGACCAGGTCGGGGTTCGACGCCGAGACCACCTCGACGTCGAGGCCGACGAGTTCGTGCCGGACGAGTGTCTCGGGCGTCACTGCCATCACTCGGCCTCCCCGGCGTCGTCGCCGATGTCGCCTTCCTCGCGCTGGATCGTCTTGATGCGGGCGATGGTCCGCCGGAGGTTCTCGATCCGTCCGGGATTCTCCGGCATCCCGCCCGCCGCGATGACCGACTCCTCGTTGAGCAGTTCGGTCTCCAGCGCGTCCAGTTCTTCCTGTCGCTCGACCGGCGTCATGTCGCGGATCTCCTCGGGGTGCAGGATCGTCATTGCTCACCCTCCTCGTCCGCGTCGCCGGTGTCCGATTCGTCCGCAGTGTCGCTGTCCGCCTCGCCCGAGGCCGAGTCCTCTGCCTCGTCCATCTCTTCCATCAGTTCCTCGGCTTCGGCCTCGGCGTCCTCGTCGAGTTCCTCCTCGACGTCGGCCGCGAGGTCGTCGAGTTCCTCCTCGACGTCGGCCTCGTCGGGCACGTCGGGGTCCTCGAACTCCTCCTCGACGACTTCCTCCTCGACGACGTCCTCGGCTGTCTCCGCGTCGGCCGCGGCCGCGGCGGGTTCGCTTTCGTCTTCGGGCGGCGCGGCGACGCTGGGTTCCTCGTCGTCGGCCTCTTCGGGTTCGCCGGCGAGCAGTTCCTCGACGCCCTCCGCCTCCTCGACGTACTCGGAGACGTCGACGTCCTCGTAGATCTCGAAGTCGTCGGGGAGTTCGGCGTTCGGCGGGATGATCTTCACCTGCACGCCGATGGTGCCGAGTTTCATCACCGCGGTGGCGACGCCGTGGTCGACGATCTCCTCGGCGGGTTCGCCGTTGTGCTTGATGTACCCGCGGTTGAACTTCTCGACGCGCGAGCGTGCGCCCGTCACCTTGCCGGAGAGGACGATCTCGGCGCCCAGCGCGCCGGCCTCCATGATGCGGTCGATGGTCGTGTGGCCGGCCTTCCGGAAGTACCAGCCACGTTCGAGCGCGTTCGCCAGGCGGTCGGCGACGATGCGGGCGTTCAGGTCCGGCTCGTCGACCTCTTGGACGTCGACCTGTGGATCGTCGAGGTCGAACTCCGTCTCCAGGGTGTCCGTGATCTTGCGGATGTTCTTCCCGCCCTTGCCGATGACCATGCCGGGTTTCTCGGCCTTGAGGACGATCTGTGTCCCCATCGGCGTCTTGGCGACCTCCATGCCGCCATACCCCGCACGGCCCAGTTCGTCGGCGAAGAACTCGTCGATCTGGGTGCGCTGGAGGCCGTCCTCGATGAACTGCTGTTCGTCGGCCACTACTCGTCACCCCCCTGCTCTTCGAGGATCAGTTCGACGTCTACCTCGGGGGTGTTCCACTCCGAGGCACGCCCCATCGCGCGGGGCCGCCGGCCGCGACTCTCGCCGACCTTGTGGGGCGCGACGTGCATGATTTCCATCTGCTCGCCGTCGAAGCCCTGGTGATCGGCGTTGCCGACGGCGTTCTCGAGCAGATCGAGGAAGGCCCCGGCCGGCTTCTCGGGGAAGCGGCCGGCGTCCCAGCCGTCGACGCCGCTCTTGTGACCGACGTTGGCGTTGTGCTGTTTGACCGGAACGACCTGCTCGCCCTCGACGACTGCCTCGAGGTACTCCCTGGCCTCGGCGGCCGTCTTGCCCTTGATCTCGCGAGCGAGGGCCTTGCTGTGCTTCAGGCTGATCTGACGCTCCCGGAGCATCGCTTTCGCCGTCGTGTCCGGGTCCGCGTCGACTGAGTAGCTGATTCCCATGTTATTTGAGGGGTACGAACTTCGAGGAGCGTGTCGCTCCGATACCGGCCTGGCCGTGTTCGACGTCCTGGCGGGTGAGCTGGAACTCCCCGAGGTAGTGGCCCAGCATCTCCGGCTCGACCTTCACGCGCTCGAAGCTCTGGCCGTTGTGGACCGCGAACGTGATCCCGACCATCTCCGGGAGGATCGGCATGTCCCGGAGGTGGGTCCGGATCGGGTCGTTGGCCGTCTCCTCCTCGCCGGCCTCGCGGGCCGCCTCGAGGAGTTTCTCGTGTTCGACGGACAGGCCGCGTTCGATGGTTCGCCGCTGTCGAGCGGGGAGCAGTTCCGCGACGTCCTCGACGCTCATTTCCTGCAACTCATCGAGCGTGTGGCCACGGTAGGTGAACTCGCCCTCGTGGCCGATCTGGTAGTCGGAACTCATTCGTTACCACCGCGGCCGGTGCGCCGCGAGGAGATGTCGCCCACTTTCCGTCCCGGCGGGGCGTTCCGCGAGATTGACTTGGGCTTGCCGGGGTGCTGGCGGCCGCCGCCACCGAACGGGTGGTCGACGGCGTTCATCGCCACGCCGCGAACGTTCGGCCACTTCATGCCGCGTGCTTTCGCCTTGTGGTGCATGGTGCCGGCCTTGACCAGCGGCTTCTCCGTCCGGCCGCCGCCGGCGACCACGCCGATGGTGGCCCGACACTGCGGGTCGAGCCGTTTCACGTCGCCGCTCGGCAACTGCACCACGGCCACGTTGCGTTCGTGGGCCATGAGCGTCGCGTTCACGCCGGAGGCGCGAGCGAACTTGCCGCCGTCGCCCTGGTTGGCCTCGACGTTACAGACGGGCACGCCCTCGGGTATCTCCGCGAGGGGCAGCGTGTTGCCCGGCTCGATGGCCGCCGAGACGCCGACCTGGATCTCGTCGCCGACGCCCACGCCTTCCGGCGCGAGCACCAGTCGTCGGTCGCCGTCCTCGAACTCGATGGCTGCGACCGGCGCCGACCGGGCCGGGTCGTGCTCGATGTCCACGACCGTCCCGGCGACGACGTCGCCGTCCTCGACTTTCCTGTGGGAGAG
>JAHENO010000192.1 GCA_018609945.1 Haloarculaceae archaeon
GAGGGCGGCGGGCGGGTGGCGACGTTCCGCGGACGGGTGTACCGCCCGGAGTGAGGCTGGTGTGTTGCCGGACTGTGAGGCCCCGGCCCTCGATGGTGGGAACGACAGCGCGTGCCACCGCAGGGCCGGGAGCCAGTGTCCGAGCGACGCGAGGGCGACCGTAGGGAGTCCTCGGACTGCGCGAGCGGGGAGCAACAGCGACCCGCGAGCGACAGCGAGGACCGAGCGACCCGGGGAGGGGCAGGCCCCCGGGTGGACTGAAAGGGGCCGACAGTCTCGATCCCTCCCGGGCGCAGTAAGCACTGCACCGAGCGAAGCGAGGGAAGCGCGCAGCAAGCCCCGGAGGGTCGAGCGGCCGGGGGCTTTCTTGCTGGTCTCGACAGGTGTGACGGAGCCACGAACGACGATTCTGCGAGAACAGTCGACCAGTCCTAGCGATGGTCGAACACGCGCTGGACCTTCCCGACCTCGGAGCGGGCGATCGAGCCCGGCGGGACGATGTCGAGGTCGTCGGGCGTAAACGCCAGCACCGCGTCCAGTTCGTCCAGCACCACCTCGTGCAGTTCGTCCTGGCTTTTCGTTGCGTCCTCGGCCATCTCGACGGTGAGTTCCATGACGTCGAGGTTGTCCTTCGTATAGAGGTCGATCCGGTAGTGGGGCGCGACCCCCTCGATATCGAGGACGGTGTGTTCGATCTGGCTGGGATAGAGGTTCACGCCGCGGACGATGATGAGGTCGTCGGTGCGGCCGGTGACGTTGTCCATCCGGACCATCGTCCGCCCGCACTCGCACTCGTCGTAGTACAGCGTCGTCAGGTCGCCGGTGCGGTACCGGAGCACTGGTAGCGCCTCCTTGCTGAGCGTCGTCAGCACGAGTTCCCCCTCCTCGCCCTCGCCCAGGGGCTCGCCGGTCTCGGGGTCGACGATCTCCGGGAAAAAGCGGTCCTCCCAGATGTGCAGTCCCTCCTGAGCCTCGTGGCACTCGATGGAGACGCCGGGGCCGACGATCTCCGAGAGCCCGTAGATGTCGATGCCCGTCACGTCCAGGCGCGCCTCGATCTCCTCGCGCATCGGGTCCGTGCAGGGTTCGGCACCGAAGATGATGGTCTCGACGGGCAACTCCCGGGGGTCGTGGCCCATCTCCTCTGCCGCCTCCGCGAAGTACAGCGAGTAGGAGGGCGTACACGCCAGCACGTCGCTCTCCATGTCGACCATCATCTGGACCTGCTGGTCGGTGTTGCCTCCTCCCATCGGGATGACCGTCCCGCCGAGTGCCTCGGCGCCGTGTTCGAGGCCGTGGCCGCCGGTGAAGAGGCCGTATCCGTAGGCGTTCTGGACTGTCGCACCCGGTTCGACGCCGGCCGCGGCCAGCGAGCGGGCCACCACCTCGCCCCAGACCTCGAGATCGGACTCTGTGTAGGCGACGAGTTTCGGCTTGCCCGTCGTCCCCGAGGAGCCGTGGATGCGCCGAATCTCGTCCATCTCCGCGGCGAACAGGCCGTCGGGATACTCGTCGCGGAAGTCCTCCTTGGTGGTCTGGGGCAGGAGGGTGACGTCCGCGACGCTCTCGATGTCGGCGGGCGCGACGCCCGCCTCGTCCAGTCGGTCGCGGTAGAAGGGGACGTTCTCGTAGGCGGTCGCGACCGTCTCGCGGAGTCGCTCGGCCTGCAGTTCGCGGATCTCCTCGCGGTCGGCCGTCTCGATGGGTTTGTGTGCCATGCTCTACTGGCGTGTTTCGGCAACCACCACAAAAAATGGTGGGGGAAAACTACTTTCCGGCACCCGGGCAAGGCGGAGGCATGCGCGACGCGTACGTCATCGGCGCCGGCCAGACAGCCTTCGGCGCCATGCCCGCGGAGAGTTACCGCTCGCTGTTCGGGACGGCCCTCGCCCGGGCAGTCGAGAGCGTCCCCGGAGAGTTCGACCGCGAGACAGTCGACGAGGCGGTCGTCGGGACGCTGGGCGTCGGCGGCCGGCAACTCGGCCTCTCGGCCCCTGCGGCGACCGAACACGCCGGACTCGGTGGGATTCCCTGCTCGCGGATCGAGAACGCGTGTGCGGCCTCCGGCTACGCTGTCCGGCAGGCCGTCCAGGCCGTCCGGAGCGGGATGGCCGACGTCGTCCTCGCGGGCGGGGTGGAGGTGATGAGCGACACGAGCAGCGACGTCACCAAGTACTGGCTGGGCGTCTCCGGCGAGACCGAGTGGGAGCGCCTGACCGGGACGACCTTCGCCGGCGTTTACGCCCAGATGGCAAGCGCCTACCTCGACAAATACGGGGCCACGGGCGAGGACCTCTCGCGCGTGGCGGTCAAAAATCACGCCAACGGCGCGAACAACCCCAAGGCCCACCTCTCATTCGAGTGTTCGCTCGAGGATGCCGCCGACGCACCCATCGTCGCGGATCCGCTGAACCTCTATCACTGCTGTCCGACCTCCGACGGGGCCGCGGCGGTCCTCGTCGCGAGCGAGGACGTCGCCGAGGAGTACAGTGACGACCCCGTCCGCGTCGCGGGCGTCGGCGCGGCCAGCGACCGCGTCGGTCTCTTCCAGCGGGAGGCCTACACCGCCATCCCGGCCTCCGAGCGGGCCGCCGGGCGGGCCTACGACCGGGCCGGCGTCGGCCCCGGGGACGTCGATTTCGCGGAGGTGCACGACTGTTTCGCCATCGCGGAACTGCTCGCCTACGAGGATCTGGGCTTCTGTGACCGGGGCGAGGCACCCCGGCTGCTGGCGGAAGGCGTGACCGACCCGGACGGCGACCTCCCGGTCAACCCCTCCGGGGGGCTGAAATCGAAGGGCCACCCCATCGGTGCGACCGGCGCCGGGCAGGTCGTCGAGGCCTTCGAGCAGTTGACCGGGCAGGCTGGCGAGCGACAGATCCCCGGGGCGACCCGCGGGCTGACCCACAACGTCGGGGGCAGCGGCGGCGCCGCGGTCGTCCACATCCTCGAACGCGAATCGGAGGTGGCCCGATGAGTGACGCTGACGATGGAACACCCGCAGTGGCGGGCGTCGGCGCGTACGCCCCCCGCCTCCGGATCCCCGCCGCGGCGTTCGAGGACGCGTGGGGGCGGTTCGAGGGCAGCGGCATCGAGGCGAAAGCGGTCCCCGAAGCCGACGAGGACGCGCTGACGATGGCCGTCGCGGCGACCCGGCGGGCGCTTTCGGCGGCCGGCTACGAGGGCAGCGACGTCGCCCACCTGGCCTTCGCGACGACCACCCCACCCATGGGGGAGGAGGACCTGACTGCGCGGCTGGCGAGCACGGTCGGCGCGCACGGGGACGTCTCGACCCACACCGCCACCGGCAGCACGCGCGCCGGCGGGCAGGCCCTCGACGCGGCGCTCGACGCCGGGCCGTGGGGCGAGCGCGTCGGGGTCGTGGTCGCCAGCGACTGCCCGCGGGGCGCGCCAGACAGCGACGTCGAACACGCCGCGGGTGCCGGTACGGGGGCACTCGTCCTCGCCAGCGAGGGCCCCGGAGCCGTCCTGGACCGGGCCAGCCACGTCGAGCCCTACCCGGGAACGCGGTTCCGCCCGGCCGGGGACGCCGAGACCACGAATCTGGGCGTCACCCAGTACGACCGCGAGTCGTTCACCGCGGCGCTGGGCGGGGCCGTGGATGGCCTCGCCACAGCCCTGGACGTGGACGCCGCGGCCGTCCAGTCGCCGGACGGGAAACTCCCCTACCGGGCCGCGGGCGCGCTGGGCGTGGACAGCGAGACCATCGCGGCCGCCGAAACCGTCAGCGACCTGGGCGACACCGGCGCGGCCAGCGTCTTCCTCGGCCTGGCGCGGGCGCTCGAAGACGGGGCCGACCGCGCCCTGCTCGCGGCCTACGGGAGCGGTGCCGGCGCGAACGCGTTCCTCATCGAGGCCGGCGGCGTGCCCGTCGACGCCGCCCTGGCCGGCGGGACGGAACTGACCTACCCCGAGTACCTCCGCCGGCGCGGCGAGATAACGAGTGGCGAGCCCGAGGGAGGGGGTGCCTACGTCAGCGTGCCATCCTGGCAGCGGACTATCCCACAGCGCCACCGCCTCGTCGCGGGCCGGTGTCCAGCGTGTGGCGCGCTGAATTTCCCGCCCAGCGGGGCCTGTCTCGACTGTGGCGACCGCGTCGCGTACGACCGCCTCACTCTGCCCGGGACGGGGACTGTCGAGGCGGCGACGACCATCGCCCAGGGCGGCGCGCCCCCGGAGTTCGTCGAGCAGCAATCCCGGAGTGGTGCCTTCGTCAGTGCGGTGATCGCCTTCGACGGCCCCGATGGTGGATCTGTCAGCGTCCCGGCGCAGGTGCTGGCCGGCGACAACGAGGTGTCGGTGGATGACGAGGTGGTGACGACGATCCGCCGTATCTACGAGCAGGAGGGCGTGATCCGGTACGGATTCAAGGCGCAGTTGGTTGAGATGCGGCGATAGAGGTGCCGGGACGACTGCGACCAGACAGAGAGTCCCCGGCCGTACTCTAGTAATCAGCCATGGAGGTGAAGTGATTACAGAAACGAACGGCAAGAAAGCCCCCGACCGGTCGACCTACCGGAAGACGGTCCTGCTCGTCGCTTCGCTCCTGCGCGGGCTGCGACTTCCGTCGTCTCGTTCGTTCGCTGCGCTCACTC
>JAHENO010000193.1 GCA_018609945.1 Haloarculaceae archaeon
CCATCTCGGCGCTTTGCTGGCGTTCGCGCTCGCTGGCGCGCTCGCGCCAGTCGTCGATGGCCGCCTCCACCTCGGATTCGCGCGCGACCGCGAGTTCGTCGACCTCCTGGACGGTCACCAGCTCGGCGGGCGCGACGGGGACGTCGGCCTCGAAGAGCACCCTGTCCGCGACATCCGAGAGGCCACCCGACCGGAGAACGAGTCGGGGGTCGACGTCGGCCAGGCGGCGCGCGCTCGACCGGCCGGCGCCGCTGGCGTCGCGCAGCAGGATGACGTCGTCCTCGACGAGGCCGACGCTCTCGTCGGCGGCCGCGATGGCGTCGACGGTGAACTGCTCGACGACCTTCACGGGCACCAGTCCCGCCTTCTTCTCCGAGACGTCGGCGAAGTTCGAGTGGTCGAGTTTCCACAGCGCCTTCAGCCGGTCGAGCTTGCCCTCCAGTTCCTCGATGCGCTCGTCCTTGCGCTCGAGTTTCCGTTCGAGGCGGTCGGTCTCGCGTTCCAGGCGCGTCACCTCGCGGCGTTTGCGCGCCTCCCGGCGCTCCTCTCGTTTGGCCGCCGAGAGTTTCCCCTCGTACTCCCGGAGCTTCTCGTCTTTGGTCTCGATGGTCTCCTCGAGTGACTCGACGTGGTCGGTCAGGCGCTCGACGCGGGCCTTCAGGCGCTTGATCTGCTTTTCCTCCTCGGTGAGTTCCCGCTCGGTGTGTTCGTCGTCGGGCCCCTCATCGTCGGCGTCCTCGGCGCGCAGGTCGGCCAGCACGGATTCGACCGATTCCTCGTCGGCGAGCACGCGCGCCAGCACCGGCCCGAGGTCCTGGCGCGGGGGCACCTTGCGTGCGACGCGCTCGAACTGGTCGGCGTGGTCGTCGAAGGCCGCGAGCGCCGCGGCCATGGCGTCGCGTTCGTGGTCGTTGTCGTAGCCCTCCTCGCGGGTACGGTGTTTCTTCGTGTCCACGGGCAGGTCGGTCGCGGGCGTCCACCCGGCGGCGTCGAAGCTCCGGCGGATCTTCTCGACGGTCTCCGGCATCGGCGTCACGTCCGCCGCCACGAGGATGGGCCGGCCACGCTCGATGATCCACTCGATGACTGCCGCCGTGTCGGCGGTGCGCGTACTGATGACGTCGAGTACTTTGCCGTCGAGGCCGACGACGGCCGCCGCGGTCGTGGTCCCCGGGTCGATCCCGACGAGGACGGGGTCACGGCGCTTGGCCAGCGGGCGGAACTCGATGCCGTCCCGGCGGACGCGCTCTATCTCGACGCGGGTGTCGCCCGACCGCTCGGCAGAAACGGGGATGTCCGAGGGGCGTGCCTCGACGGTGAAGACGGCGTTCGCGAAGCCGCCGTACTTCTCGGTGACCTCCCGGTCGTACTCGAGGCCGGCCTCCTCCAGCGCGGACTCGACCTCGCGGGTCCGGCGCTTGACCGAGCCGTGAATCCGGCGGGTGAGGCGGTCCTCGCTCCAGCCGCCGCCGCCGGTCGAGCGCCCGCGGGCGACTTTCACCTCCGTGGTGTCGGTGAATGCCGTCACTTCCTGGCCGACGTTCGCGGCAGCCAGGCGGGCCGCGGCCTCGGCCTCCTGGATGGGGTCTTTGCCGTAGGGGACGCCGTGACGGGAGGCGACCCGCGAGAGGGGTTCGGGGTCGGTCCCGCCCGTCACCTGGACGAGTTTCGTCTCGTCGGGCAGCGTCCGGAGGAGATGGACCAGAGCGTCCTTGTCCTCGGCGAGTTCGTAGGTGTTGTCCGTGGCGACGATGGCCGGCCGCTCCTCGTCGATGCGCCGGCGGAGCTTCCGGTAGGTGACGACGTCTCGCTCGACCGACTCGCCGTCGATGACTGCCAGCGCGTAGGATGGCGACTCGCCCCGGACGTCACCGCTCTGGATGTCCACCCCGAAGACGACCGCGTCCAGGGCAGCCGTGCGGGCGTTCACGTCACGCCCGTTGGGGACCATCGACTGTGAATCTTACCCCGCCGCCGGGCCCTCTTCTGTTCCGGTCTCGTTCCCCTCGGTCCCGTCCGCCTCGGTTTAGTCCGTCTCCGTCTCGTGTGCCCCGGTGACGTCGGGACTGACGCGGCCGGTTTATTAGCGTCCGGCCCCACTTTCGAGTGATGGGAGCGCTGGCAGTCGACGGGTGCGCCGACGGACCCACCTCCCGGGAGGGAATACGATGAGCGACGGCGCTGGTACCGACGGCTGTGCACTCTGCGGGGGCGAACTCTCGGGCGAGCGTCTCGAGGCCGGGGGCCGCCACTTTTGTTGTCCGGGCTGTCGAGAGGTCCACGTCACGCTCGGCGAGCGCGACGATGGCCTGGCGGAGGCACCCACGTCGGAGACCGACAGTGAGCCGTCGGCCGACACCGGAGGGAAGCACCCCGGCGACGACAGCGGCGCAGAGGACGCGGGCGATGGCGAGGGCGAGGGCGACAGCGGTGCCGAGCGGACGTTCCTGCGCGTCGACGGGATGCACTCGGCGACCTGCGAGGCCTTCCTGGAGCAGGTCGCAACCGATCACGAGGGTGTCCTCGGGGCGGAGGCGAGTTACGTCACCGAGACGATTCGGGTCACCCACGACCCCGGGACAGTGACCGAGAGCGACCTCGCCGACGCGCTGACCGGTGCCGGGTACACGGCCTATCCACGCGAGGAGGAACTGGTCGAGACCGACCCGCGGCGGTCGGCTGCGGGTGCCCAGCGGAATCCGTCGCCCCACCAGGAGCGTGGCCTCGGGGACATGCTGGGGTATCGCTACGCCGCGGGCGTCCTCTTCGGGACCTTCCTCCTCCTGCCTTACGTCGTGTTGCTCTACCCCACCCACCTCGCGGCGCTCGTCGACTGGCCGATACTCGACATCTACTCCGACACGGTCACCTTCGACCAGCGTGGCGGGTACGGCGCCCTCCGACTGTTCGCCCTCGTCTCGGGCATCGTCCTCGTGTTCACGGGGTTGCCGCTGCTCCGGGGCGCCTACGTCAGCCTGAAGACGCGCCGACCGGACACGAACCTCCTCGTCGCGACGACCGTCATCGCCGCGTACGTCTACAGCATCGTCGCCGGCGTGGCGGGACGGACTGACGTCCTCTTCGACCTGACCGTGGTCGTCGCCGCCGTCGTCGTCGCGGCGGTCTTCTACGAGTCGCTGTCCAAACAGCGCGCGATGGACCGGCTGACCGAACTGACCGTCGCACAGGTCGACGAGGCCACCGTCGTCCACCCCGAGGGGCCGACCAGGGCGGTGCCGGTCGAGGAGGTCGAGGCGGGCGACCGCGTACTCGTCCGGGAGGGCGAACGCGCCCCCGTCGACGGCGTCCTCGCTGAGGGGTCCTGCACCGTCGACGAGTCCGTCGTGACCGGCGAGTCACTCCCGGTGTTCAAGCAGGCCGGCGACGAAATCGTCGGCGGGTCGGTCGTCCTCGACGGGGCGGCGCTGCTCGACGCCAGCGAGGGGGCGGAAAGCAGCGTCGACCGCCTCGTGACGTCGGTCTGGGAACTCCAGAGCGCGACACACGGCGTCCAGCGCCGCGCGAACCGGCTGACCGCGCGCGTCCTCCCCGCCGTGGCCGTCCTCGCGGTGCTGGCCGCCGGGGCCGCGTACGTCCTCGCCGGACCGACCGCGGCGCTACTCGCGTTCCTGGCGACGTTCGTCGTCGCCTGCCCCTGGGGGCTGGGGCTGGCCGGCCCGCTGTCGGTCGCCACCAGCATCGAGGAGGCCCTCGAACGCGGGATCGTCGTCTTCGACGAGACGGTCTTCGAGCGACTCCGGGCCGTGGACGTCGTCGTGTTCGACAAGACGGGCACGCTCACGACCGGCGAGATGCACGTCGTCGACGCCGACGTCCCGGAGGACGCCTTCGCTGCGGCCGCCCGCCTGGAACAGCGGGTCTCCCACCCGGTCGCGGAGGCCATCGTCTCCGCAAGCGGAGGGCAGGCCCGTGCCGACGGCGGGGTGACCGACGAGCGGGACGAACAGGCCGAGGAGTCAGGCGCCGACAAATCGGCCGTCGAGTCCTTCGAGAGTTATCCGGACGGCGTCGGCGGCGTCGTCGAGGGAGCCGAGGTGCTGGTCGGTCACCCCGACCGCTTCGACTCCGAGGGCTGGGCGGTGAGCGAGGACCTGTCCGCGCGGGTCGAGCGCGCCCGCGGGTTCGGTCGCCTGCCGGTCCTCGTCGGCCGCGACGGCCGCGCCGAGGGGGTCGTCGTCGTCGGCGACGAACCCCGGGCGGGCTGGGACGAGGCCGTCGCCGGACTGCACGACCGCGGCGTCGACGTGGTCGTCCTCACCGGCGACGACGAGGCGGCGACGGACTACTTCCGCGACCATCCGGGCGTGACCCACGTCTTCGCGGGCGTGCCCCCGGCCGGCAAGACGGAGACCATCCGCCGACTGCAAAGCGAGGGTGCGGTCACGATGGTCGGGGACGGGACCAACGACGCGCCCGCACTCGCGGCGGCGGACCTCGGGATATCGCTGGGCAGCGGGACCGCCATCGCCTCGGACGCCGCCGACCTCGTGATCGTCGAGGACGACCTCGCAGCCGTCGCGCGGGCCGTCGACCTCGCGCGCGCAGCAGGTCGGCGCCTGGCGTGGAACAGCCGCTTTGCCCTCATCTACAACGGGGTGGCGATCCCGCTGGCGCTCGTGGGCCTTCTCAATCCGCTGCTCGTGATGGGCGCCGTCGCCGCCAGCGGGGGTCTGATCGGTGCCAACTCGGCGCGGGACCTGCTGGAGTGAACGCGACGGTATTACGTGACTGGACTCCGTATCGCCCTCCATGGCAGAACAAGCGCTCGCGGACCAGGAGTGTGAGGCGTGCAC